>JAEUKU010000181.1 GCA_016794075.1 Rhodospirillaceae bacterium | reverse complement strand
TCGACACCGCGCTGAAGATCGCGCTGGCCTATCACCGGGTGAAGGGCCAGGGCGCCCGCACGCGGCTGATCGGCCGCGAGCGCGGCTATCATGGCGTCGGCTTCGGCGGCATCTCCGTCGGCGGCATCGTCGCCAACCGCAAGTTCTTCGGCCCGATGCTGGCCGGCGTCGACCACCTGCCGCACACCCATAATCTGGAGAAGAACGCCTTCTCCAAGGGCCAGCCGGAATGGGGTGCGCATCTGGCCGACGAGCTGGAGCGCATCGTCGCGCTGCATGACGCCTCGACCATCGCCGCGGTCATCGTCGAGCCGGTGGCGGGCTCCACCGGCGTGCTGATCCCGCCCAAGGGCTATCTGCAGAAGGTCCGCCAGATCTGCGACAAGCACGGCATCCTGCTGATTTTCGACGAGGTCATCACCGGCTTCGGCCGCCTGGGCTCGCCCTTCGCCGCCGAGCATTTCGGCGTGCAGCCGGATATGATCACCTGCGCCAAGGGCCTGACCAACGGCGCGGTGCCGATGGGTGCCGTCTTCGCCCGCAAGCACATCTACGACGCCTTCATGGAGAACGCGGCGGAGAACGCCATCGAGCTGTTCCACGGCTACACCTACTCCGCGCATCCGGTGGCTTGCGCCGCGGCCTTGGCCTCGCTCGACATCTACAAGGAAGAGGGCCTGTTCGAGAATTGCGCCAGTCTCTCCAAATACTGGGAAGACGCGGTGCATGCGCTGAAGGGCATCAAGAACGTCATCGATCTGCGCAACATGGGCCTGATCGCCGGCATCGAGCTCGAGCCGATCCCGGGCAAGCCCACGGCGCGCGCCTTCTCCGCCTTCCTGAAGGCCTATGAGAAGGGCCTGCTGATCCGCACCACCGGCGACATCATCGCGCTGTCGCCGCCGCTGATCGTGCAGAAGAGCCATATCGACCAGATCTTCGACATCCTCTCGGGCGTCCTGAAGACCCTGGACTAAAAATGCGGTCCGGACCGGACCGCCCATCTGGAATCATCGAACGGTCGGCGGGGAAAACCCGCCGACCAAGTCTTTAAGAGGGAGTGCTTTCCAATGCTGATCGGCGTGCCAAAGGAGATCAAGAATCACGAATACCGGGTGGGGCTCATCCCCTCCTCGGTGCGCGAATTGGTCCACCACGGCCACAAGGTGCTGGTCGAGACCAAGGCCGGCGCCGGCATCGGCTTCGACGACGCCGCCTACAAGGCGGCCGGCGCCACCATCGCGTCCAAGGCTTCGGACGTCTTCGCCAAGGCCGACATGATCGTGAAGGTGAAGGAGCCGCAGGCCAACGAGTGCAAGATGCTGCGCAAGGGCCAGCTGCTCTACACCTACCTGCATCTGGCGCCAGACCCCGAGCAGACCAAGGGCCTGATCAAGTCCGGCTGCACCGCCATCGCCTATGAGACCGTGACCTCCGCGCGCGGCGGCCTGCCGCTGCTGGCGCCGATGTCCGAAGTGGCGGGGCGCATGTCGGTGCAGGTCGGCGCGCATTACCTGGAGAAGGCCCAGGGCGGCGCCGGCATCCTGCTGGGCGGCGTGCCCGGCGTGAAGGCGGCGAACGTCGTCGTCATCGGCGGCGGCATCTCCGGCACCCATGCGGTGCGCATGGCGCTGGGCATGGAAGCCATCGTCACCGTCATCGACAAGAACCTCGATCGCCTGCGCGAGCTGGACGAGGTGTTCGGCTCCAGCCTGAACACCATCTACTCGACGGTCGACGCCATCGAGCATTACGTGGTCAATGCCGACCTGGTCATCGGCGCGGTGCTGGTGCCGGGCGCGGCGGCGCCGAAGCTGGTCACCCGCAAGATGATCAAGCAGATGCGTCCCGGCTCGGTCGTCGTCGACATCGCCATCGACCAGGGCGGCTGCTTCGAGACCAGCCATGCGACGACGCATGCCGACCCGGTCTATGTGGTCGACAACGTGACGCATTACTGCGTCGCCAACATGCCTGGCGCGGTGGCGCGCACCTCGACCATCGCGCTCAACAACGCCACCCTGCCCTTCGCCGTGGCGCTGGCCAACAAGGGCGTCAACAAGGCGCTGGCCGACGACCCGCATCTGGCGAACGGCCTCAACATCCATGCCGGCCAGGTGACCTACAAGGCGGTCGCCGACGATCTCGGCTACAAATACGTGCCGGCCAAGACGGCGCTCGGCATCTAAGCCGGAGCCCAGAGGCGCAAACGACAACGGCGGGGCCGCAAGGTCCCGCCGTTCGTGTTTGAACTCGGCGGCGTCAGGCCGGCGCGCTGCAGGCCCCCGCCTTCAAGATGGCGCGCCGGAGGCGCGCAGGCCGATCTCGCGGCCCGTGGCGTCCTTCCGGCAGTCGAGGAAGCGGTTGGGCGCGGCGGCGCACCAGTCGCGCAGATCGTGGCTGTGCCAGGCGGCGGGCCGCACGCTCAGGCTCTCTCCGGTCGCGAGGTCGACCTCCTCCACCCACGCCGAGAAGCAGCTGCGGAGAACCCGCAGCACGCGGTCGGTGATTTTTGCGCCGCACGCATCGCCGGTGCGGAACTGGGTCTCGAGCGAGCCGCCCAGCGCGGTTTCCGGCAGCTCCAGCCGCCGCCCGCTCCTGAGCCGCGGCGGCGCGTGATCCGCCACCTGATCCCATTCGAACTGGAAATCGAGATATTGCGCAAAGACCTCGTCGAGCTCGGCCAGGGCGACATGCTCGCGCGTCAGCATGCGGGCGAGCTTCGCCTCGTCGGCGCCGAAGCCGAACAAAGCGGCGCGGTGGCATTGCGAAATCGCGCGGCGCGGCAGGTAGCGCCGCTTGCCTTCCGAGCCGCTGTAGTCCCAATGGACTTCGAGCATGCGCATATCGGGGAACGCGCGCGCCAGTTCCGTGGCGAGCCGGCGTCCGCCCTCTTCCGTCACCTGGAGATCGCCGACCCAGTAGGTGGTGTTGCCGGACCAGTCGAGCACCCAGCTGCGCTCGGCCGCGTCGCGCCAGGTCTCGGGGTCGAGCACCGGCTTCTCGCCGCGCAGCGTGATGCCGGCGAGGTCGCAGATCTGCTCCAGCAGCATGTCGCCGTTGAAGCGCGGGCCGATCTGGGCGCTGAACAGCTCCCGGCCGAGGCCGTCCTTGCCGTCCTCCGTGGCGACGAACAGCCGGCCGCGATCGTAGCCGAGCAGGACGGAGCGGCCGTCCGTGGTGCGGCCGCGATACTGCGACGGCCGGCCAAGTCCGCCGTCGACTTCGACGAGGTCGAGGCCCAATTGCGGAAGCGCGGGTCGGCTGTAGAACATGGCGCGATATCGAGCGAGGTTTGCGATACGCACCAGACTGCGCCGACATGATTAAGAAATATCTAGCGCCGGGCGGCCAGGGCGGCCTCCTCCACCCGGATGCGCCAAACCAGCGCACCGGCATTGGCGATCGAGAATCCCAGCGCCAGCGCCCAGGAGCCAAGCGCCAGCGGCAGGAGCGCAATCTCCAGCACCACCACGAGATAATTCGGATGGCGGAGGAAGCGATACGGCCCGCTGCGCACCAGCGGCGCACGCGGCGCCACCACGATGCGCGTGGTCCAGTAGCGGCCAAGGCTCGACACGGTCCAGAGCCGCAACACCTGCACCGTGACATAGGCAAGCGCCGCCGCGGGGGCCAGTCGCGCTTCGCCCGCAGCCAGCAGCGCCCACAGGCTCAGCAGCCAAACGACGTGCAGCCCGACCAGCAGCGGATAGTGCCCGCGCCCGACTTCATACGCGCCCTCGGCGAACAGCGCCCGCGTGTTGCGCCGCGCGAGCACCAGTTCGAGCAGCCGCTCCAAGGTCACATAGGCGAGCAGGACAGCGGCAAGGATCTGATCGTATGACAGGCTTTGCGCCTCGCTCATCTCTGCGTCGACGACGATTCCGGTAAGGCGGCCGCCTTTGTCATAACCTGACGTCGGCTACGCTTCAATCACCTGGAAGGCGGCGCTGAAGCCGGGGCCGAGGGCCGACATCAGGTGGCGGCCCGCCAGGCCCTGCTGCATCATCCGGTGCAGCACGAAGAGCACGGTGACGGCGGACATGTTGCCGTGGTCGCGCAGGGTTTCCCGCTCCGCCTGCAAGCCGCCCGGCGGCAGGTCGAACACCTCTTCCAGGGCTTCCAGCACCTTCACGCCGCCCGGATGGCAGACGAAGCCGGCGAGATCCCGCCGCGCCAGGTCGTGGCGCGCCAGGAAGGCCACGACCGCCTCGCGCAGCCGGGAGCGCACCACATAGGGGATGTCGCGGGTGAACAGAACGCCGAAACCGTCATCCTCGACCTGCCAGCCCATGACGCCCAGCGTGTCGGGCCAGGTCCGCATGCCCGAGGCGCCGAGTCGCGCCCCCGCCGAGCCGGGCCGGCCGATCACCATCGCGGCGGCGCCGTCGCCGAACAGGGCGGCGGCGATGATGTTGCTGTTGCTCATGTCGCCCTGGCGAAAGGTGAGCGCGCAGAGTTCCACCGCGAGGAACAGCACGTCGCCCTCGGGCAGGGTGCGCGCCAGCGCCGCCGCATGGCTCAGGCCGGCGACGCCACCGGCGCAGCCAAGGCCGAAGATCGGCAACCGGATGACCTCCGGGTCCAGGCCGAGGCGATTCATCAGCAGCGCGTCGAGGCTGGGGGTGGCGATTCCGGTGGTGGAGGCGACGACCACCGCCGCGATGTCGCCGGGCCGGCGCCCGGCCTCGGCCAGCGCCGCTCCGGCGGCGCGGCTCAGCAGCTCCACGGCGTGCTCGATATAGAGCGCGTTGCGCTCGCGCCAGCCATGCGGCGCGAGATACCAGTCGAGCGGCACGCAGGAATGGCGGGTGGCGATGCCGGCATGTTCGAAGACCGGCATCAGCCGATCGACCTCGGAACGCTGCGGATCGAACATGCGCGGCGCCAGCGCGGCCAGTTCCCGCTGCTCCATCACGAACGGCGGCACGGCGGTGCCGATCGCGAGAATGGTCGGCGGATCGTTCTCGATGACGCGCAAGGCGGCTTGCGGCATGGTTCCCTCTTCGCGGATTACAGAGGCGCAGCAGCGGCTTTCTCGCTACGCCGAAGCGGCATCGGCCACCAATCACGATCCATTGATGCGGCCGGAATTCGCCGGGCCGCGCGGTCATCATTCTGACGGCAACATGACGAAGCCCCACGGCGGCGCTCCCGAACCCTGAACCCGCCGCCGCCGCGGCCGTTCCCGCGGGTCACATTCAATGACGCCGCCGCGCCGCGCCAAGTTTTGTTACGCGGCGCGTCGCCTCCGACATCGGCCCGTTACGCGGCGGCGCGATGGTCCCGCCCGCCGACGCGCATCGACATCCACGCCGACGCTTGCCGCCACGGGCGGAAGCTCATCCAGATGTCGCTTCGATGGAGACGATCATGAACAAGACCCTGATTGCCGCGGCCGCCCTTGCCCTGCTCGGCGCGCCCATGGCGCTGGCCGCCAGCACCGCCACGCCGACACCGGCCAAGCCGGCCGAAATGCACCATCTCGCGGCGTCGACGCCGTCGGCGCAGTGCACCACGCTGGAGCAGCAGTTCAGCCGGGTCGAACAGAGCCACAAGAGCCTGAAGACGTTCGGCGAGGCGGCCAAGCTGCGCGACGAGGGCCGCACCCTCTGCCTGGCGAACAAGGCGCCGGCGGGCATCAAGAAGCTCGACCAGGCCCTGAAGCTGATCGGCGTCACGCCGGAGGTGAAGGGCTGACCTTTCGCGCCCGACATGCCGCGGAAACGCGGCAGCGGCTCCGCCCCCGCGCCGCCAGCGCGGGGGCGATTCGTTTGTCAGCCCTCCTGGCGCGCCTTGGGCAGGCGCACCGTCGTGCGCAAGCCGCCTTCTTCGCGGTTGATGAGCTCGATGGTGCCGCCATGGGCCAGCACCACCGAGCGCGCGATGGCGAGGCCGAGGCCCGCCCCGCCGGATTCGCGGTTGCGGGATTCCTCGAGGCGGACAAAGGGACGGAACACGTCGGCGATACGGTCCGCGGGAATGCCCGGCCCCTGGTCGTCGATGGTCACGGTCAGCGAATCCGGCTGGTCGTGGATCGCGATGTCGGCGGCATGGCCGTAGCGCACCGCGTTCTCGACCAGGTTGTTGAAGCAGCGCCGCAGCGCCACCGGCCGGCCACGCAGGACGGCAGCGCCCTCGGGGACGCGCACCAGGGCCGGCGGGTGGCTTTCGGCGATCTCGCGCAGCATCGTCGCCAGGTCGATTTCGGCGCTCGGCTCGGCGTCGTTGTCCTCGCGCGCGAAGGCGAGCGTGGAGCGGATGATCGCCTCCATCTGGTCGAGGTCGTCCAGCATCTTCTGCTGCTCCTCCGGATCCTCGACGAATTCGGCGCGCAGCTTGAGCCGGGTGATCGGCGTCCGCAGGTCGTGCGAGATTGCGGCGATCATCTGCGTGCGGTCCTCGATCATGCGGCGGATGCGCCGGCGCATGTCGTTGAAGGCGCGGGCGGCGCGCTGCACCTCGCGCACACCGCTCTCCGGCACGTCCTCGGGCAGCACGCCGCGGCCGAACTCCTCCGCCGCGGTCGCCAGCCGGTCGATCGGGCGGGTGATCAGGCCCATCGCGGCGACGCCGAAGACCAGGACCGCGGAGATGCCGATGCCGAGCACCAGCAGATGCGAGACGGAGGAGAGCGGCAGGCTGCGCACGGAGGCGAAGGCGAAGTTGAGCCAGGTACCGTCCATCAGCTGCATGGACACGAAGAAGGCCTGGCCGCGTTCCTGCAGCGACAGGAGCTGGTCGGCCCGCTTGGCGCGGTCGGAATCCCACAGGCTCGGTAGCCATGACAGGATGGTGTCGGTTTCGCCGCCGTCCGCCGCGCCCTTGCCGTAATCGACGCGCAGCTCGCGCCAGCGCATGTCGGGCATGCGCGCGGCGATGATGTCGTGCAGCCGCTGGGTGCGGCCGTCGGGCGGCGTGGCGGTGGCGACGCGGCCCTGGTTCGCGGCGACGATGAAAAGCGAGGAGCCGCTGATGGACTCGGCGATCACCGGGCGCAGGATCGGCGAGGAATGGTCGAGGAACCGCGCCGCCGCGGCGATGCGCTCGGCGGCGCGCAGGTCTTCGAGCGCGGTCACCGCCTCGTCGCGGCTGAGCGCATGAAACGCGGAGACCGCGACCAGCGACAGCGAGATGCCCGCCGCCAAGACCAGCGCAAACCAGGTGAGCATGGATTGCGGCAGCAGGTGGCGGAGGATGAAGTTCATGCCTCCTCCCCGGCCTCGTCCTCAACCCTGCTCTCGCCGCGGGCGGACTGCTTCGCGCCGGTGACGGCGGCGGTGAACATGTAGCCGCCGCCGCGCACGGTGGCGATCAGGCCGCCTGAGCCGGCCGCCGCATTCTCCAGCTTGCGCCGCAGCCGGCCGATCTGCACGTCGATCGAGCGGTCGAACAGCGAGGCCGCGCGGCCCTTGGTCAGATCGAGCAGGCGGTCGCGGCTGAGCACACGCTGCGGCCGCTCGACCAGGGTCACCAGCAGGTCGAACTCGCCGCCGGTGAGATCGACCGGCTGGCCGGCGGGGTCGAGCAGCTGGCGGCGCGCGGGTTGCAGCTGCCAGCCGTCGAAGGCGAAGACAGGGTCGCTCTCCGCCTCCGCCGCCACCACCGCCGCGGCGCGATCCTCGGTGCGGCGCAGGATGGCGCGGATGCGTGCCAGCAGTTCGCGCGGATTGAACGGTTTCGGCATGTAGTCGTCGGCGCCCATCTCCAGGCCGATGATGCGATCGGTTTCCTCGCCCACGGCGGTCAGCATCAGTATCGGCGTCGAGCTGGTGGCGCGCAGCTGTCCGCACAAAGTCAGGCCGGATTCACCCGGCATCATGATGTCGAGAACGATGAGGTCGATCTTGGCCTCGGCCAGGACCCTGCGCATCTCGCGGCCATCGGCGGCAAGGCTGACCCTGAGGCCGTTCTTGGTGAGGAACTTCGACAGGAGATTGCGGATCTCCCGGTCATCGTCGACCACCAGGATATGGGGGGTGCGTTCCATTCGACCGTTCTCTTCCCCGGCAGGCGGGCTCCCCTGCCGCATATCACGGTTCACGTTAACCAATCGTGGCCACCGCCCCAGGGCGGCCGCGGGACGGCACAAGATGGGCCGGCCAAGCCCTTGATTCCAGTGGGGCCGGGCAACGTGGCCGGATCGGATCGAGACGGCAAATCGTCGGCTCGTAACGAATTGTAACAGGCGCCCCCGCCGTCGCAATTCGTTGCCAAAAACCGCCCCCGACGACACTTGCCCGTTACGGGAAAGGGCCATCTTTCAGGCCATGGATCAGCGCCCACCGATCGAGCTCGGGCACCCCGACTGCCCGAGCGCCCCGGAAGCGGCGCTTGGAATTCGGAGCTGAAGCAGATGCGTAGCCTCGTTACCAAAGAGTTCGTTAGCAGAGAGATCAACCGTCCCGTCCGGTCCCGACCCGGACGGGTAGCTGCCCGGGTCGTCGGCGGCGGAGCGGCCGTGTTCCTCCTCGGCCTTTCCGTCGCCGCGCCCAGCCAGGCGACCACACCCCCCGACAGCTTCGCCGACCTCGCCGCCAGGGTGTCCCCGGCGGTGGTCAACATCTCCTCGACCCATGAGGTCGAGCAGGCCGGCGGCCAGCAGATGCCCTTCGCCTTCCCCGAGGGCTCGCCCTTCGAGGACTTCTTCAAGCCGTTCCAGAACCAGCAGCCCCACCAGCAGCAGAACCCGCGCAAGGTGACCTCGCTCGGTTCCGGCTTCATCATCGATGCCAGCGGCTATGTGGTGACCAACAACCACGTCATCGACGCCGCCAAGGACATCGAGGTGACGCTGACCGACGGCACCGAATATCCGGCCAAGCTGATCGGCGCCGACCCGAAGACCGACCTGGCGCTGCTCAAGGTCGAGGCCAAGACCGAGCTGCCGCACGTCTCCTTCGGCGATTCCGACAAGATGCGGATCGGCGACTGGGTGATGGCGGTCGGCAATCCCTTCGGCCTCGGCGGCACGGTCACCGCCGGCATCGTCTCGGCTCGCGGCCGCGACATCCACGAAGGCCCGTATGACGACTTCCTGCAGATCGATGCCGCGATCAACCAGGGCAATTCCGGCGGCCCGGCCTTCTCCGTCGACGGCGAGGTGATCGGCATCAACACGGCCATCTTCTCGCCCAGCGGCGGCTCGGTCGGCATCGGCTTCGCGATTCCCTCCAACCTCGCCAAGCCGATCATCGCCGAGCTCAAGTCGCAGGGCCGCGTCGATCGCGGCTGGCTCGGCGTCGCCATCCAGGCGCTGACGCCGGATCTCAGCCGCGGTCTCGGCCTCGACACGACCGACGGCGCGCTGGTCTCCTCGGTGCAGCCGGACAGCCCGGCGGCGGCGGCCGGCTTCAAGGCCGGCGACGTGGTGCTCGACTTTGCCGGACGCCCGATCGCTGCGCCCAAGGACCTGTCGCGCGTCGTCGCCGAGACGGCAAGCGGCTCCACCGTTCCGGTCAAGATCTGGCGCGACGGCGCGGCTCAGACCGTCAGCGTGACCATCGCCCCGCTCACCGAAGACGTCGCCAGCGCCGCCGCCCCGACCGGCACTGGCGACGTCGGCCACGGTGCGGTCGCCCAGCTCGGCGCGACCCTGGCGCCGATCGATGAGCGCACCCGCGCGCAGTTCGACCTGCCTGACGACGCCGCCGGCGTGGTGATCGCCGACCTCGACCCCAACGGCGTGCTGGCGCAACAGGGTGTGCGCCCCGGCGATGTCATCGAGCGCGTCAACAATCGCAACGTCGCCAATGCCGACGAGGTCGGCCGCGCGCTCGATCAGGCCCGCAAGGACAAGCGCGACGTCGCGGTGCTGCTGATCGCACGCGACGGCAATGACCGGTTTGTCGCGGTGCAGATCGGCCAATCGTAAGCATCCGGCGCTATCGTCGCGCCCATCCAGGCGTGGCGCGGCGATAGCGGCTTCTCCCTAGTGCGGTCTCCCCCCATCCCCCGACGGCGGAGATCGCAGGTCCGGCGGCCCCCACCCCACTCAGCCCAGCGCTGAGCCGGCCTCCGCGCCCGCGGCACGGTTCCCGCGCCCAGCCCCCGCACAGGCCGCGCGGGAACCGTGCCGAACTTCTAACCGGCTCACGGAAAAGACCGATGCCAAGGCGCGCGTTCGGCGCTAGCCTGTCGCCGCGCGGCTGGGTGTCGATTCGTTCGTTCAGAGCAACGAACTGTCGGCATCGGGGGCGCCGCGGCGTGGTTTCCGGGGGAAGCAGACTTGGCTCAGCCGCTCCGCAAGGAGTTAGAGGCACTCCGCGCGCGCTGGCAGCTTTGCTGCCGCGACGGGGCCTTGCCGCGCCGCAGCGACTTTCCGCCCGAGAGCCTGGTACCGTGGATCGGCCATATCGAAGTGGTCGAGGCGGTGCCGGCGCAGGGCACGGTGCGATTCCGCGTCCGCCTGGTCGGCACCCGCATCGTCTATTACGAGGGCCGCGACAATACCGGCCTGTTCCTGGATGACGTGATCCCGGCCGAGGACCGCGACACCGTGTTGGCGCCCTATCGGCAATGCCTGGAACACCGCCAGCCGGTCTACAGCACATTCTACAGTTGCGCGACGGCGGCGATTTCCTCTTTGCTGGAGCGGTTGATTCTGCCGCTCGGCGGCGATAGCGGGGCGGTGGACCAGTTCCTGGTCGCCATCTACCGCGCGCCGGCGCAGGCGCAGGAAGAGTCGACTTGAAACCGGCGCCGTTCCGCGGCCGGCCGGCCGGTTCTCTCCGCTGCGCCGGGCGCGCTATATTGTCGTTACGATTGACGTGAAACCCAGTACCTGAGGAAGGATATGGCCATGGCCTCAGCCCGATCGATGCGAATCTTCGCCCATGCGCGCGGCGAGGGGCTTGACGATTGGCCCGCCCTTCCCGCAAGCGAGCTGGTCTCGGGTACGCCGATCCAGCACGGGCGGCACTACTTCAACGCGCCCAAGCTCGGGCTCACCGTCGGCGTGTGGAGCAGCACTGCCTTCGAGCGCAAGCCCAAGGTCCATGACGCCGACGAGTTCGGGCTGGTCCTCGACGGCGCCGTGACGATCACGGAATCCGGCGGCCAGGTCACCAGCATCGCCGCCGGCGAGGCTTTCGTGATCCCGCGCGGCCTCGAGTGCGCCTGGAAGCAGGAGGGCCGCGTGCGCAAGATTTTCGCCACCTTCGCCAACGCCAAGGCGCCGGGCAAGCCGGCGGCCAATCACGTGGTGAAGCTCGATCTGCAGGCCCGCATGGAGCCTTGCGGCGGGCCGGACCCGTCGCTGCTGAGCGGGCCGGAGCCGCGCTGCGCCGAGCATGTCGCCTATACCGATGCCAGCGGCCAGTTCACCGTCGGGTTATGGTCGGCGACGGCCTATGACCGCAAGGCCACGCCGTTCCCGCGCTACGAGCTGATGCACTTCCTCGAAGGTCAGGTCGATCTCACCGACGATGCCGGCGGCGAGCAGGGTTTCTATGCCGGGGAAACGGTCTTCGTGCCCAAGGGCGCGCCGCTCGGCTGGCGCTCGCGGCGCGACGTGAAGAAGATTTTCGTGATCCTGTCGGCGGAGGGCTGACCTGAGCATGACCGATCCATCGACCTGCGATCTGTTGATCCAGCGCGCGCTGCTGTTCGACGGCAGCGGGACGCCGCCGACGGTCGGCGACCTGGCCGTGACCGATGGGCAGATCACGGTGATCGGCGATTTGCGCGGGTGGCACGGCCGCGAGGTGATCGATGCGCATGGCCTGGCGCTGGCGCCGGGGTTCATCGACGTGCACACCCATGATGACCGCGCGCTGCTCGCCGGCGATATGGCGGCGAAGACCAGCCAGGGGGTCACCACGGTGGTGACCGGCAATTGCGGCATCTCGCTGGCGCCGCTCAGCCTGCGGGGCGCGCCGCCGCCGCCGCTCGACCTGCTCGGCACGCGCGAGGATTACCGCTATCCCAGCTTTTCCGCCTATCTCGAGGCGCTCGACCGCCAGCCGCCCGCCGTCAATGCCGCCTGCCTCGTGGGCCATTCCACTTTGCGCGTCGGCGTGATGGACGATCTCGACCGGCCGGCGACGGCGGACGAGATCGCAGCCATGCAGGCGAAGCTGCGCGAGGCGCTGGACGCCGGCGCCATCGGCCTGTCCACCGGGCTCGCCTACGCTCCCGCGGTGAAGTGCGAGACGGCGGAGGTGCAGGCCCTGGCCGCGCTGTTGAAAGCCGCGGGGGCGATCCACACCACGCATATGCGCAACGAGGAAGAGCGCGTCACCGAGGCGATGGACGAGGCCTTCGCCATCGGCAGATCCGCCGAGGTGCCGGTGGTGATCTCGCATTTCAAGGTGCACGGCAAAGCGAATTTCGGCCGCTCGGTGGAGACGCTCGCCAAGTTCGACGCGCAACGGCGCCAGCAGCCGCTCGGCCTCGACGCCTATCCCTATTCCGCCTCCTCCACCGTGCTGAAGGCCGAGTGGGTCGACGAGGCGCCGAAGGTGATGGTGACGTGGTCGGTTCCGCATCCGGAGATGACGGGACGGATGCTGGAGAAGATCGCAACGGAGTGGAACTGTTCGCAGGAGGAGGCGGCGAAACGCCTGCAGCCGGCGGGCGCAGTCTACTTCGCCATGGACGAGGCCGACGTGCGGCGCATCCTGAGCTACCCCCACACCATGATTGGCTCGGACGGCCTGCCGCATGACGCGCATCCGCATCCGCGGCTGTGGGGCAGCTTCCCTCGCGTGCTTGGGCATTATGCGCGCGACGAGCACCTGTTCCCGATGGAGGAGGCGATCCGGCGCATGACCTCGCTCTCGGCGGAGCGCTTCGGCCTCGCCGGACGGGGCCGGCTGATGCAGACCTACGCCGCCGATCTGGTGCTGTTCGATCCGAAGAATGTGAAGGACCGCGCCACCTTCGAAGACCCCAAGCAGCCGGCCGCCGGCATCCATACCGTCTGGGTCAACGGCCAGGCGGTCTGGCGCGACGGCAATTCCACCGGCGCCCGGCCCGGCCGGGCGCTGCGGCGACGGACGCGATAGGGCGGCGCGCCACCTTCGCGGGTGCATCCGGATAGGTTCCGGGGAAAATCTCCGAAACGCACACTATAGTATAGCCTGATCGCAAAGCCATTAACTTCGCACTACGACAAACCCCGTAAACTGGCTGCGCGGGGGAGCTTGAGTAGGCAGCGGTGGCGGTCATGATGGCTTCATATTCTCTGTGGGCTGGTCCCAAGCAGTCGGGGCCTTACGCGGCTCGCGTTTGGCGGTGCATCGGCAAGGCAATCGCCATTGCCGCGGTGGCACTGCCGATGACGGCGCTTGGCATGCTCCAGGCCCCGCAGTCGGCGCAATCCCAAGACAGCGTCCTGTCCTGGATCGTCAAATCCGTCTCGGTCGACGAGCAGGTGGGCATCGACGCATCGCTTCCGATGCCGGACACCGCCCCGCTCGCGGTCGGCACGACGATCGCGCCCGGGCAGGTCATCTCGACCGGACCAAATCAGCGCGTCGTCCTGGTCAATGGCCGCGACGTCCTCAGCATCAGCCCCGATACCAAGGTCACGATCGGCACCGACGGCCCGGCCGCGGGCAGCACCACGCTCGACCTCCAGAGCGGATCGGTCGAGGCCCAAGTGGGCAAGCGCGCCAAGGGTCAGACATTCTCCGTAACCACGAAATACCTCATCGCGACGGTGAAGGGCACCCAATTCACCGTGACCGCCGACGAGGAAACCTCCGAGGTCTCGGTCACCGAGGGCACGGTCGGCGTGCGCTCGATGAAATCCGGCAAAAGCGTCGACGTCACCATCGGCGAAACGGCGACGGCGACGCAGCAGTCCGTCGATGCGCCCAGCGTCGCGCCCACCGCGAGCGAGACCGCGGCCGCGCGGCCCGAGACCGCACCAAGCGCGACGACGGACAGCGCCCGTAACCCTGATCGCGGCGGCGGCACCGACGCGGGCGACGGTAACGGCAACGGAAACGGCAGCGGAAACGGCAACGGGAACGGAAACGGGAACGGGAACGGAAACGGCAACGGGAACGGAAACGGCAACGGGAACGGGAACGGAAACGGGAACGGAAACGGCGGCGGAAGCGGAAACGGAAACGGCAACGGGAACGGCAACGGCGGCGGGAACGGCAACGGGCATGGCAAGACACGCGCGCGTTGAACTGATGTCGACCCGGAGGAATGCCGCCTCGCCGGCAGCGGCGCTCAGATTGCGGGATCGGCCTGGCGATGTCGCCATGCAGGCCAGGTTGCCGGGTTCGTTGCGATCCCATGCCGGACCATGACCCGTCCCCGCAGTTCGCATCGGCCGCAACGGTCGTGGATCATCAGGTGGATCATCGGTCTCGCCCTCGGCGCGATCTATCTCTCCGGTGGGTTCCAGTTCGCGGAGCGGCATCTTGCCGATCTGCGCTTCCGGCTTGCCGGCTCGGAGCCGAGCGGCGAGATCGTCGTGGTGGCG
>JAEUKU010000154.1 GCA_016794075.1 Rhodospirillaceae bacterium | reverse complement strand
ATAGCCCTGGCTGGTGATCAGCGTGCCGTTGGCGTCGAGCTGGAAGCGGCCGACCCGGGTGTAGCGCACGCCGTCGGGTGTCTGGACGGAAAAGAAGCCGTCACCCTGGATGGCGAGGTCGAGGTCGTTGCCGGTGGCGCGCAGGGGGCCGGCCGAGAAATCGCGGGCGGTGGCGAAATCCTGCACATAGGAGAGCTCGGTGCCGCGCTCGGCGGGCAGTTCCACCTCGGTCAGCAGCATCATCTCGGCCTTGAAGCCCGGCGTGGAGGCGTTGGCGATGTTGTTCGCCACCACATCCATCTGGTTGCGCAGCACCATCTGTCGCGACAAGGCGATGTAAATCGGTGTTTCCATGACAGCGTCCCAATAAAGGGTTCATTCGCCGGTCTAAGCGCCGGCAAACCCAATCTCGCAACTTCCGTGCCAAGGACGCCAAGGGGAGGGGATGGGGCGTCGCCGCCGAAGGAAATCCGCGGATTTCCGCCCCTTCGCCCGGGCTGACCGTCGCGGGCGCCGCCAGGCCTGGTGCGCGGCGGGCCGACATTTGCTGCCGGTCGGCGCCGGCCGGGCGGCAGTTCCTTCCACCATCCGCATTAGAGCTAATTTCATGAGATGTTAACCAACACCGCCCTAGTTTGCTGGCCGAGATGCGACGTCGGGACGCCGGCGTCCCGAGGGCACAACTCAATCCGGCTGAGGCACGGGGATGGCGGAAGAAGCGATCGAGGCGGCACCACCGGTCACCAGGAAAAAGATGAGCGGCAAGAAGCTGGTGCTGTTCATCCTGCTGCCGCTGCTGCTGTTCGGCGGCGGCGGCGCTGCCGCATGGTTCCTGCTGTTCCAGGGCGCCGAAACTCCCGAGGGCGAGCACGCCGCGGAGGAGGTGCCGGAGCATCCGCCGGTCTATTTCGACATGGAGGAGCTGACGGTCAACCTCGCCGCCACTGGCAAGCGAAATGCATACCTGAAGCTCAAGCTCACCCTCGAACTCGGCAAGCCGGAGGACCAGGAGGTGCTGCCCAACGTGCTGCCGCGGGTCGAGGATTCGTTCCAGGTCTATCTGCGCGGCGTGCGCGTCGAGGATTTGCAGGGCTCCGACGGATTGCAGCGCCTGCGCGAGGAACTGCTGATGCGCGCGCAGAAGGCCGCGGCGCCGGCGGAAGTGAAAGACATCCTGTTCAAGGTCGTGCAAGTCCAATAACGCCCGGACGAAGCGGGTGGATCAGCAAAGAAGCAAGCCATGATCGCGGACGACAAAGACAACGAGGAGATGAGCGAGGAGGAGCGCGCCGCCGCCGCCGAATGGGAGGCGATGGCCGGCGACGACGGCGGCGATGGCGGCGACGGCGACGCGATGGCGGCCGGGCCGAAATCGAACCGCGTCCTCGACCAGGACGAGATCGACAGCCTGCTCGGCGGGTCGGTCGGCGGCGGCGACGACGAGAAGCCGTCGGGCATCCAGGCCATCATCAACAGCGCGCTGGTGTCCTACGAGCGCCTGCCGATGCTGGAGATCGTGTTCGACCGCCTGGTCCGCATGCTCTCCACCTCTTTGCGCAACTTCACCTCGGACAACGTCGAAGTCTCGCTCGACAGCATCACCGCCATCCGCTTCGGCGACTATCTCAACTCCATTCCGCTACCCGCCATGCTCGGCGTGATGAAGGCGGAGGAATGGGACAATTTCGGCCTCCTGATGGTCGACAGCTCGCTCACCTATTCGATCGTCGACGTGCTGCTCGGCGGCCGCCGCGGCACCGCCGCGATGCGCATCGAGGGCCGGCCCTACACCACGATCGAGCGCAACCTGGTGGAGCGGCTGATCGGCGTGGTGCTGAACGACCTCACTTCCACCTTCGATCCTTTGTCGCCGGTCACCTTCCGCTTCGAGCGGCTGGAGACCAATCCGCGCTTCGCCGCCATCGCCCGGCCGGCCAACGCCGCGGTGCTGGCGCGCCTGCGCGTCGACATGGAGGATCGCGGCGGGCGGCTCGAACTGGTGCTGCCCTACGCGACCCTGGAGCCGGTGCGCGAATTGCTGCTGCAGATGTTCGTCGGCGAGAAGTTCGGCCGCGATTCGATCTGGGAAACCCATCTGTCCGGCGAGCTCTGGCAGACCGAGGTGCCGATCGACGCGGTGCTCGACGAGTTCAGCCTGTCCCTGGGCGAAGTCCTCAACTGGCAGCCGGGCAGCCGGCTGGAGCTGGAATGCACGCCGACCTCGCCGGTCGAGCTGCGCTGCGGCGGCGTGCAGCTGTTCCGCGGCCATATGGGCCGGCGCGGCGGCCACATCGCCGTGCAGATCCAAGACCGGCTCATGAAGTAGCGGATCGATCGCATGTCCTGGACGCTCATTGCCGATGGCCTGGTTGCGGTGCTGCTGATCGCCACGCTGGTCTATGTCCGGCGGCTCAGCGCCAAGCTGGAGGAGATGCGCGCCAGCCGCGCCGAGTTCGAGAAGCTGTTCGCCGACTTCACCCGCACCACCGACCAGGCGGCCAGCCATCTGCATCACCTGAAGGCGACCGCCGACAACACCATGCAGGACCTGCAGGCGCGCATCGAGCGTGCCCAGGGCTTGAGCGGCGAGTTCGGTCGCCTCGGCGACGACCTCAAGCTGCTGACCGAGCGTGCCGAGGGCGCCGCCGACCAGCTGGACGCTTCGGTCGGCCGCGCCCGGTTCCTGGCGGCGGCGACAGCGCCGGTCGCCGCGACGCAGGCGGCCGCCCCGGCTGCCGCGGCGCCCAAGCAGCCACCGCTTCCGCGCGACCTGGAGGACGAGCCCGCCTTGCCGAGCGGGAAGCTCAGCGCCCTCTCGGGCATGCGGTAGGTCACGATCATGCGCCTGCGCCTTCTGCCCATCCTGATGTTCGCCCTGGTCGGCACCACGACAGTGAAGCTCGGCGCCGTGTGGAATGCCGTCGAGTTCTCGGTCGGCAGCGAGTCCCTGGCGCAGACCGAGCCCGCGGCTCCCGCCGCGGCGGCGGCAGCTGATCCGGCGGCAGATCCAGCCGCGAATGCCGATGCCGTGCCCGCGGCGAAGCCCGAGACTCCCGCGGCGGAAGTCCCCGCCACAATCCCTGCCGCAATCCCCGCCGCAATACCCGCTGAGAACCCGGGGGCGGAAACGGCCGCCGCCGACGCGGCCGCCGAGGAACTCACGGTACCCGATCCGTTCGACTACACGGATGAAGAGGTCGACGTGCTGCAGCAGCTGGCCAAACGCCGCGAGGAGATCGAGAAGCGCGCCCGCCAGCTCGACGAGCGCGAGGCGCTGATCCAGGCGGCCGAACAGCGCATGGACCAGAAGATGGCCGAGCTCAAGGCCCTGCAGGCGATGGTCGAGGACCTGCTGAAGAAGCAGAGCGACGAGCAGGAAGCGGAGCTGAAGAGCCTGGTCAAGCTCTACGAGAACATGAAGCCGAAGGACGCCGCCCAGGTGTTCGAGGAAATGGACATGGACGTGCTGCTGGACGTGGTCGAGCGGATGAACGAGCGCAAGGCGGCGCCCATCCTGGCGCTGGTCACGCCGACCCGGGCCAAGGAGATCACCTACGAGCTGGCGAGCCGCAAGGTCCTGCCCCTCCCGGAATAGGAATTTCGTTGTTTAACGGCCGCTTAACGGTTGTTCTTGTATTTAACTAAGGTCGAATTTCGTGCCTCGGCAATCGCACTGAAACCGGGCCGCAACCAGAGGGACCAGTACCATGTCGGTCGACATGAACATGAGCATCCTGATCGTCGACGATTACAAGACGATGCTGCGGATCATCCGCAATCTGCTCAAGCAGCTCGGCTTCAACAATGTCGACGAGGCGACGGATGGCAGCATGGCGCTGCAGAAGCTGCGCGACAAGGATTACGGCCTGGTCATCTCCGACTGGAACATGGAGCCGATGACCGGCATCCAGCTGCTCCGTGAGGTGCGCGCCGATTCCAAGCTGAAGAACCTGCCCTTCATCATGATCACGGCGGAAAGCAAGACCGAGAACGTGGTCGCGGCCAAGGAAGCGGGTGTCAACAACTACATTGTGAAGCCGTTCAATGCGGCGACGCTGAAGACCAAGCTGTCGACGGTGCTGGGCCAGTTCTAGCGCCCGGGTCAGAAGGCTGGGCTAGGGATCATGAAGGGAAACGCGATGAAGTCGCAGGCGCCGGGAGTTCCCCCGGAACTGAGCGCGCGATTGAGCGAGTTGCAGGCGCAGAGCCGCTCTCCATCCCGCGAGGACATCATCGAGGTCGTCGAACAGATGATGGGTTCGCTGCAGGGCGATTTGTCGGAGGTCAACCTGAAGATCTATTCCGAGCTCGAAGGTCTGGCGAAATACATCCTCACGGCGAAGCGAGAGATCGCCGCCTTGCGCCCGGACGAGATCACCGCGCAGCACCTGCCGACGGCGACCGACGAGCTCGACGCCATCGTCGGCGCGACCGAAGAGGCGACCAACACGATCCTCCAGGCCATGGAGGCGCTCGGCAGTCTGACCGAGAAGATGGCGCCGGAAGTCGCCGACCAGGTGAACGAGACGGTGACCCAGGTCTACGAGGCCTGCAACTTCCAGGACATCACCGGGCAGCGCATCACCAAGGTGGTGAAGGCGCTGAAGCACATCGAGGATACGGTCGAGGGCCTGGTTGCCGCTTTCGGCGACGAGATCGCGAAATATCGCGAGGCGCACCCGAAGCAGGAGGCACCGGAGGTCTCCGACAAGGACCTGCTGAATGGCCCGCAATTGCCGGACAGCGCCAGCAAGCAGGACGACATCGACGCGCTGCTCGCCAGCTTCGACTGAGCCGGATCGGCCAGGCACAGATTCAGGGCCGGCGGGATTCCGCCGGCCTTTTTCGTTCCGCCAGCGCGGGGCAGAGATCGCACGGCGGGGTCGGGCGGCGGGTCGGGCGGCGGGGTCGCGACAGTCGGCCGTGAAATATTGTAATCTGCCGGCCGAGGACGCGCCGAGTCGCGCCACGCGCCGGCGCCGCTAGGTTATTAGGTGGCAATGAGCCGACCCATCCGACTGCAGCTCAGCAAGGCCGGCGCCGTGGCGGCGATGCTGGCCGCCTTGGCCCTTCCCGGGCTTCTCCTGCCTGGCTCGAAACCGCTCGGCATCTCCGCCGCTTGGGCCGAGACCGCGATCAACGCGCGCGGCTGGAGCCACGATACGTTCGGGCGGCTGGTTCTCGACGGTGCCGCGCCGCTGGTGAAGAGCGCCGCCATCGCGAACCGCAAGCTGGTGGTCGAGTTCTCCGCGCCGGTCTCGATCAGGCTGGCCGAGGCCTTGAGCAAGATCGGCGCCTATGTCGCACGGGTGCCGGATGCCAAGGGCAGCCGCCTGGAGCTGGCACTGCTGCGGCCGGTCACGTTGCATCACTTCATCGACGGCGACAAGTACGTGCTCGACCTGAAGCGGGTCGAGAACTGGCCGGCGGAGGAAACGCCGCCGAGCAAGGCGGCGCCGGACCTGCCGCAGGCGAAGCCCGCCGCCGACGCGAGCGTTGCGCAATCGGGCGCTGCACAATCAGGAGGGGCGAAGATCGTTGTGCGGCAGGGCGAGCATCCCGGCTTTGTGCGCCTTGCCTTCGACTGGCCGCGCAAGACCGGCTATCGGATCGAGCGGCGCGACGGCCTGGTGGTGGTGAGCTTCGAGCGCGCCGCCGCCATCGACCTCGCCGCCGTGCAC
>JAEUKU010000124.1 GCA_016794075.1 Rhodospirillaceae bacterium | reverse complement strand
CCGCCTGATTCCATGCGCGCTCGTTCCTTCCAGCGAGCGTTCCATGGGTCCCGCCCTCGATCCCGTTCCTTCCGATCCCGCCCTGCCCGACCGCGTCGATGTCGTCGTCATCGGCGGCGGCATCGTCGGCGCCTGCACGGCCCTGTTCCTGGCGCGGCGCGGGGTGTCCGTCGCGCTGTGCGAGAAGGGCGAGATCGGCGCCGAGCAATCCTCGCGCAACTGGGGCTGGTGCCGCACCGTTGGGCGCGATCTGCGCGAGGTGCCGCTGGCGCTGGAGGCTTTGCGCCTGTGGCCCGGCATGAACCAGATGGTCGAGGCGGAGACCGGCTTCCGCCCCGCCGGCATTGCCTATCTCTGCGACGACGCCGCGGAACTCGCGCAATACGAAGCCTGGCTCACGCGCGCCGAGGCGCAGTGCCGCGACTACCAGAAGGTCGCGCGCATCCTGCCCGCCGGCGCGCTGGGCCAGGTGGCGCCGGGCAGCACGCGGCGCCATGCCGGCGCGCTCCATGCCCCGGCCGACGGCTATGCCGAGCCGCAGAAGGCGGCCCCCGCCATCGCCAATGCCGCGCGCCGATTCGGCGCCAAGGTGCTGACCCATTGCGCGGTGCGCGGCCTCGACATCGCGGCAGGCCGCGTCGCCGGCGTGGTGACGGAGAAGGGCCGCATCGCCTGTTCCTCCGCAGTGCTCGCCGGGGGTGCCTGGTCGCGGCTCTTCGCCGCGACCTTCGGGCTGGACCTGCCGCAATTGAAGGTGCTGTCCTCGGTGCTGCGCACCGAGCCCATCGATGGCGGCCCCGAAGCCGCCTTGTGGGAGAGCCATTTCGGCCTGCGCAGGCGGCTTGACGGCGGCTACACAATCGCCAGCGGCCATTCGACCCGGGTCGACATCGTGCCGGATTCCTTCCGCTTCTTCTTCAAGTTCCTGCCCGCCTTGCGGCACGAATGGCGCGGGTTGCGCCTGCGGCTGGGGCCGCGCTTCGCCGAGGAATGGCGCTGGGAAGCGCAGCTGGCGGCGGACCGCGAGACGGTGTTCGAGCGCGTCCGCGTGCTCGACCCGGCGCCGGAAGCCGCGCGCACCGAAAGCGCGCTGCAGCAGGTGAAGGCGGTCTTCCCCGCGCTGCAGGGTGCCAAGGTGGCGCAACATTGGGCCGGCCTGATCGACGTGACGCCGGACGCGGTGCCGGTGATCTCGGCCGTCGATGCGCTTTCCGGCGCCTTCATCGCCACCGGCTTCTCCGGCCACGGCTTCGGCATCGGCCCCGGCGCCGGGCGGCTGATGGCGGAGCTGGTCACCGGCGACCAGCCGGTGGTCGACCCGGCGCCTTTCCGCCTGGCGCGCTTTTTCGACGGGTCGAAGATCGTGGTCGAGGCCGGCCTCTAGCAGGATTCTTCAAGTGCGGCCGCCGCGGCCTCCGCTATCCTAGGCGCGAGAGCGTGCTGAATCGGGTTTTCACAATGAACGACGAGACTCCTCATACCGGCCACTGCACCTGCAACCATGTGCGCTATCGCATGACCGGCGCGCCGATGTTCGTCCATTGCTGCCATTGCCGCTGGTGCCAGCGCGAGACCGGCTCGGCCTTCGTGCTCAACGCCATGATCGAGGCCGACCGGGTCGAGCTGTTGCAGGGCGAGGTCGAGGTGACGGCCACCCCGTCCAACAGCGGCAGGGGCCAGAAGATCGCCCGCTGCCCGCAATGCCATGTGGCGCTGTGGAGCAATTACGCCGGGTCGGGCGACCGCATCCGCTTCGTCCGGGTCGGCACACTGGACGAGCCCGACCGCCTGCCGCCGGACGTGCATATCTTCACCCGGTCCAAGCAGCCCTGGGTGATCCTGCCGCCCGGGGTTCCGGCCTTCGCCGAATTCTATGTGCGCGAGCAGCTCTGGCCGCCGGAGGCCCTGGCGCGCCGCGCGGCGGTCCTCGCGCCGCCGGCGGAATAGCAATTTTCGCCAAGTGAAGCCCGGCGGAGGGTGTGAGATTGGGCGGCTGGCAGAGCGGCCGGCCCCTGCTAGACTGAGGTCATGAGCTTCACCCTGCTCGCGCGCGGCGACGCGCTCAACGTCTACGACTACCGCTGCGACGTAGGGCTCGGCGCCAAGCCCTTCGTCGAGCGCCACGGCCATGCCTCGATCTCCTTCGTGCGCAAGGGCAGCTTCGGCTATCGCACCCGCGGCCGGCATTACGAGCTGGTGGCCGGGTCGGTGCTGGTCGGCTGCCCGGGCGACGAGTATGTCTGCTCCCACGACCATGTCTGCGGCGACGAATGCCTGTCCTTCCAGCTGGCGCCCCAGACCGTCGATCTGCTGGGCGACCACGCGGCGATCTGGAAGATCGGCGCCCTGCCGCCTTTGCCGGAGCTGATGGTGACGGCGGAGCGGGCCCAGTCCGCCGCGCGCCGGGGCGATGCGCTGGCGCTGCAGGAGGCCGGCCTGCTGATGGCGTCGCGCTTCGTCGGCCTGGCCGGACGCGCGGGCAAGGTTGCGACCGCCGCGTCGGATCGCAAGCCGGCGATCGACCCGGCGCGCGACCGCCGCCGCGCGGTGGAAGCGGCGCTGTGGCTGGAGGCGCATGCGGCCGAGGCCCTCGACCTCGACACCATCGCCGCGCGCTGGGGCTTGAGCCCGTTCCATTTCCTGCGGCTCTTCGCCCGCGTGCTCGGCGTGACGCCGCACCAGTACCTGGTGCGCTGCCGGCTGCGCGAAGCGGCGCGGCTGCTCGACGATCCGGCGCGCAGCGTCACCGATATCGCCTATGACGTCGGCTTCGCCGATCTCTCCAATTTCGTGCGCAGCTTCCGCCGCGCCGCGGGCGTGTCGCCCGGCGTCTTCCGTCGCGCGGCGAAGGCCGAACGCAAGATCCTCCAAGAGCGCATCGCCGCCTACTCGCTAGGCTGACTTCCTCTCATTCCAGGAGGAGGTTGCGATGTACGATCATGTCGGCCTGCATGTGAAGGATCTGCCCGCGAGCGTCCGATTCTACAAGGCGGCCCTGGCGTCGCTCGGCCACGAGCTCTGCTCGCAGGATGCGGGCGGCGCCGGCTTCGGCCCGGGCGGCGAGGCGGCGCTGTGGCTCTATGCCGACAAGGGCACCAAGGCGCCGGGTGTGCATATTGCCTTCAAGGCCAAGGACCGCGCCGCGGTCGACGCCTTCCACAAGGCCGGGCTGAAGGCCGGCGGCGCCGACAACGGCAAGCCCGGCCTGCGCGCCGACTACAGCCCGAAATACTACGCCGCCTTCCTGACCGATCCCGACGGCAACAATGTCGAGGCGGTGTGCCTGACATGAGCGCCGTACCGGAATCGGCGGGCGCGCCATCGACCGGCATCGCGGCGGAGTATCTGATGACGCTGCACGCGCCCATCGCCGGCGCACCGCAGCAGATCGACGAGACGCTGACGATCTTCCATTCGGATCGAGGATGGGTCGTTGGGCCGCGGATCAAGGGCCGGATACTGTCGCCGACCGGCGATTGGCTGCAGGCCCTGCCGGGCGGCAGCCTCAAGGTCGATGCCCGCATGACTATCGCGACCGAAGAAGGCGCGCTGATCCATGCCGCCTATGGCGGCGTGATCAGGATCGCCGCCGCGGATTTCGCCCGCATGGCCGGCGGCGAGACCCTGCGGGCGGCGGAGATGTATTTCATTACCGCCCCCACCTTCCGCACCGCGCACCCGGCCTATGCCTGGCTCAACCACATCCAGGCGGTCGGCAAGGCGACGGCACTGAGAGGCGGCGCGCAAGGCTATGTGCAATACGACCTCTTCGCCGTGGGTTAGCCGCGGGCCGGACAAACGCGGTTCATGTGCTTGACCACGGGCCGTCGCCTCCGCCACTTTCCTTCCGCCCGGGCAATGCGCGTGGCGGTGGAGGGAAATGATGGCGGGGTGCGGATTGCTATATCTGGAAGACCTCTATGTCGGGCTGCGCTTCGAGTGCGGCAGCCACGCCCTCGATGCCGCGCAGATCAAGGCTTTCGCCCGGCAATACGATCCGCAGCCCTTCCACCTCGACGAGGACGCGGCGCGCGGCACCTTCTTCGGCGGGCTGGCCGCGAGCGGCTGGCAGGTCGCCTGCCTTGCCATGCGCATGATCGCCGAGCATGTGCCGATTGCCGGCGGCCTCATCGGCGGGGCGGCGGAATTGCGCTGGCCGCAGCCGACGCGGCCCGGCGACATCCTCCACGTCACCAGCGAGATCCTGGAGGTGACGCCGTCGCGCTCGAAGCCGGAGCGCGGCATGGCGCTGCTCCGGACCGAGACGCGCAACCAGAAGGGCGAGCTGCTGCAGGTCTTCACCGCCAAATGTGTGGTGCCGCGGCGGCCCGGATAGGCTTGAGCCGGTCCAGGGAGTGGACTTGACGGCGCCGGCGCTCCTCTGCCACCCTGCCGGCGTTACGTCTTCAGGGCGGGGTGGAACTCCCCACCGGCGGTAGGGCGACCCCCTCGGCGCAGTGCGTCGAGAGATCGCCGAGCCCGCGAGCGCCGCGGAAGTCCAGCTTCCGCGGGTCAGCAGACCAGGTCAGATGCCTGGGCCGACGGTATAGTCCGGATGAAAGAAGACGATCAGCCGCAAGGCCCGGATTCCGTCTCGCACGGAAATTCGGGGCATCGCGGCTTTTCAGCCCTGAAACGTTTTTCGCAACCAACCTTGCGCGAGGAGCGTTTCGCCATGTCTTTCCACCACATCGAACAGCGCATCGCCGCCGCCTGTACCGCGATGCAAAGCGGCCTGCCCGTCGTCCTGATGGACGACGACGACCGCGAGAACGAGGCCGACCTGATCGCCGCGGCCGAGACCCTGAGCCACGACGTCATGGCCCGGCTGATCCGCGATTGCAGCGGCATCGTCTGCCTCTGCCTCGACGATGCCCGCATCCGCCAATTGGACCTGCCGCCGATGGTGGCGGAGAACCAGTCGCGCTACGGCACCGCCTTCACCGTTTCGATCGAGGCCAAGTTCGGCGTCACCACCGGCGTCTCCGCCGCCGACCGCCTGGCCACCGTGCGCGCGGCCATCGCCGACCATGCGCGGCCGGAAGACCTGGCGCGGCCGGGGCATGTGTTCCCGCTCAGGGCCCAGCCGGGCGGCGTGTTGACCCGCCGCGGCCATACCGAGGGTGCGGTCGACCTGGCGAAGCTCGCCGGGCTGAAGCCGGCCGCGGTCTTGTGCGAACTGATGGACCGCCAGGGCGAGATGCTGCGCGGGATGCGGGCCAAGGCCTATGCGCGGCGCAACGGCTTCCCGCTGCTCACCATCGCCGAGCTGGCGGAATACCGCAGCCGGGCCGAGCTCGCGGCCTAGCTTTCGGGCCATCGTTGCGACGATTCTCGCGGCTTCCTCCGGCCCGGCGCTCTGCTATGGTGCGCCGGGCCGGAGAGCACGGGGATTGAGGCAAGCCGATGAGCACGCAAAGCAAGGTCGAAGGGCCGCATGTCGGCAGCCTGGGCGCCCAGCCCGGACCGCAGGGTGCCGCCCAGCAGCAGCCGCATTTCATCCGCCTCTACAAGGACACCTTCAGCCGCGAGTTGTGCGCGGAGGTGATCCGCCGCTTCGAGGCGGATGAGCGCAAGCACGCCTCGACCACCGCGGCGCGCGACAAGCCGCGGCTGCGCAGCGGCACCATGCTGCAGATCGGCGACCTGCCCGATTGGCAGGACATCAGCGACGCCTATTCCACCGCGCTGGAGAAGAACCTGCAGGCCTATGCCAAGGCCTTCCCGACCCTGCAGCAGCTGATCTCCGGGCCGGCCACCAAGCGCACGCCGCCGCTGCTCGAGCGCATCGAGCCCGGCCAGGGCTTCGGCATGCATATCGACGCCTCGATCGCCGGCACCCATGACCGCATGGTGGCGGTGCTGATGTATCTGAAGGACGTCGAGCAGGGCGGCGAGACGCAGTTCCCCTTCCAGTCGATCCAGGTGAAGCCGCGCGCCGGATTGATGGTCCTCTTCCCACCCTACTGGACCCACCCGCACCAGGGCACCAGCCCGGTGAGCGGGCTCAAATACAACCTCACCAGCTATGTCGTTGTCGATAACGCGTTCCGGCCGGAGAAGTAGGGGCGAGCCGCTACCGCATTCTCGCTCGTCATCCCGGCCAAGCGAAGCGCGCGCCGGGATCCACAGCGCCGTCGCACGGGCGGTTGCCCTGTCTCAATTCCTCCCTGCCGTTCTTGCGGCGGATGAGTAGACCCCGGCGCGAGGCCGGGGTGACGACTTGGTTTGTATTGTAGACTGAGGCTAAGCCAGCAGCGCCGCGAGCACGGCGTCGAGGCGTTGGCGGCCCTGTTGGGTAGCGGTGAGGCGGTCGTCAGTGAGCGTCAGAAAGCCGCCCTCGATCAGGCGCTGCAGGCGGGCCTGATCCAGCGCTTGCGCGAGCGGCTTTGCCGCTTCGTCTTCGATCCGCGCCAGCTGCACGCCTTCCTTGAGCCGCAAGCCCATCATCAGCAGCTCCG
>JAEUKU010000118.1 GCA_016794075.1 Rhodospirillaceae bacterium | reverse complement strand
GGGATCAGATCCTCTTCGATCAACTGGCGCAGGAAGTCGAAATCGGTCTGCGAGGCGGAGGGGAAGCCGACCTCGATCTCCTTGTAGCCCATGCGGCAGAGGGTCTGGAACATGCGCAGCTTGCGTTCCGGCCCCATCGGCTCGATGAGCGCCTGGTTGCCGTCGCGCAAATCGACGCTGCACCAGATCGGCGGCGTGGCGATGGTCTTCGACGGCCATTGCCGGTCGGGCAAATTGATCGGCTGGAACGGCCGGTATTTCTTGGTCGGGTCGACGCGCATGGTCGGTATCCTTGAATCGGTTTCGCTGCTGGTTCGCTGGTGGTTCTGGCGACGATGTGATCCGGCCGCCGGGCTGTCGCTGATCAGACCCGCCGACCGCAGCGAAGTCGCAGCGCCTCGCCTCCCGCCGGGCAGCCCAACGAAAGGCAGGCGACAGTACGCAACAAAATTACCGAACGCAACAAAATTACCGATGTAGGGGGAAACATCCCGAACCCTCTTGATCTGCAACCGCGGAAAATAGGGCGTCGCGCCCCTGGCCGACGCTTATCAGAGCGCCGGGGCGGTAAGTCGCAGAAGAAGCAGGGCCGTGAAGCTGTGCATAAGTTAGAAACTAGGGTCCAGATTGGAATCGGTCAAGGGAGTAGCACAACCTGCGACAACGACGAGCCCCACACAACAACAGCCCTCCTGAGGCCTATGCCTGGAGGAGGGCTGTTCCGACGCAAGAGCGCCGGGGGCTACGTCGTCGGACCAGTCAGGTCCTGGCGGCGAAACTTGGCAGGCGCGCTATTCGGCGTGCGCCACGTGGTTGAGTTCGTCCTTGATCCGGAGCTTCAGCTTCTTGAGATGGTGGATCACCACGTCATCGGGATGCGGTCGTCGTTCTTCTTCCGCGATTTGCGCTTCGAGATCTGCGTGCTTCAGTCTCAAAGACTCCTGATGCGAGGCGACTGCCATGGGCCATCTCCTTTTTCGCTCTGGCTGGGTCTGGAATGCGATTTCGGTCGCGCGGTGATCCCTCGAAAATGATCAACCGAATTTGATGTTGGTATGCTACTCCCATCGGTCAAGGGAGTAAACGGACGAAGAGTCGCGCGCACAAAAAACATGCGCGCAACCCTTCTTAATGCAGCAGCAGGGTTGACCCAATGACGCAGCGCGGCGGCGATCGCCGGAAGATTTCGAGCGCAAATGTCCACCCGCATGTTCCGGCGCGCCTGATCGTAGGAATTTCGGGTGCATCGGGCGTCGTCTTCGGCGTGCGGCTGCTCGAACTGCTCCGCGGCACGATGATCGAGACGCATCTGGTGATGTCGCGTTCCGCAGCGGTCACACTGGCATATGAAACCAGCTACAAGGTGAAGGACGTGCTGGCGCTGGCCGACCGGCACTATGCGAGCGACGACATGGCGGCGCCGATTTCCAGCGGCTCCTATCTTACGCTCGGCATGATCGTGGCGCCCTGCTCGGTGAAGAGCCTGGCGGAGATCGCCAGCGGCGTCACCACCACGCTGCTCGCGCGCGCCGCCGACGTGACGCTGAAGGAGCGCCGCCGCCTGGTGCTGATGGTGCGCGAGACGCCGCTGCACGCCGGGCACCTGAAGAACATGCTGGCGGTGACCGAGATGGGCGGCGTGATCGCGCCGCCGGTGCCGGCGATGTATGCCGGGCCGAAATCCCTTCAGGACGTCATCGATCACAACCTCGCCCGCGCGCTCGACCTCTTCGGCATCCACCTCGAAGGCGTGCAGCGCTGGGGCGAGGATGGCGGGCGGAGGAAGAAGCGCTAGATCGCCGCGACCACCGCGGCGATGTCGGCGAGGTCGCGCTCGTCCTGGCTGGGCGCCAGGCGGCGGAGATAGAGCTTCAGCGATTTCTCGACCCGCTGCTTGGGCGTGCCGTTGTCGGTCGGCAGCACCTCGTCCTTCAGCCGGCCGAGGATCAGGCGGTGGGCGACCTGCTCCGCCGCCATCTCGGCGTCGAGCAGCTTGCGATTGACCTCCTTGCGCATGTCCTCCGGCACGTCGTCGGAGAATTTGGGCAGGCGGCGGCGGATCTGGCGCAGCTGCTGCAGCACCGCGGCGCGCCAGCCGGCGGTCATGCCGTCGGCGATGGAGAGGTGGGTCTCGTCCAGCACATGGCCCTTGCTGGCGAGATAGGCGGACAGCAGCAGGAGGTTCACATCGGCGCCGCGCCGGTCCTGCAGCGACAGGCAGGCTTTGGCGACGTTCGGCCGCTCATAGAAATCGAGGCTGAAGGTCCAGAATTCCTCGGCCGTAAGGCTCATCGCAACCCACTCCCTGTCCTTGCAATCGTGATTCGCCGGCCCTCTTCCCCCTTCCAGTAGCATGGTTGCAAATCCCGGACCAGTTGCCGAAATTCGAATTATGATGCCGGTGGCGCCGTGGCGCCGCTCCCGGCGGGGCCGGGAACGGCCCGCCGGGGCCAGAATTGCGAGGTTGGGTTGGAAGCCATGAGCGACCTCTACTTTCATCTGCCTGCCGAACGCGGGGTGATCGCCGTTTCCGGTGAGGATCGGCAGAGCTTCCTGCAGGGGCTGATCTCCAACGACACGGCCAGGATCGCCCCGGACCAGGCGATCTACGCCACGCTGCTGACCGCCCAGGGCCGCTTCCTGTTCGACCTGTTCCTGGTCCAGGAGGGCGAGCGCTACCTGGTCGACGGCGCCGCCGACCGGCGCGCCGACCTGGTCAAGCGGCTGTCCATGTACCGGCTGCGGGCCAAGGTGGCGATCGCCGACGCGACACAGGATTGGTGCGTCGCCCTCCTCTATGGCCGGGGCGCCGCAGCGGCGGTCGGGCTCGGCTCCCAGCCGGGCAAGGCCACCGCCTTCGGCGGCGGTGTCGCCATGGTCGACCCGCGGCTGGCGGAACTCGGCGTGCGGCTGATCCTGCCGCGCGCGGGGGCCATCGAAAAGCTGTCGGCACTCGGCGCGGCCGCGGACCAAACCGGCGCCCGCTATCACGCGATGCGCGTGGCACTCGGCGTGCCCGACGCGGCGCGCGACCTCATCCCGGAGAAATCCATCCTGCTCGAGAACGGCATGGACGAGCTCAACGCCATTGACTGGCAGAAGGGCTGCTACATGGGCCAGGAGCTGACCGCGCGCACGCGCTATCGCGGCCTGGTGCGCAAGCGCCTGCTGCCGGTGCGGATCGACGGCCCCGCCCCCGCCGCCGGCACGCCGCTGCTGCAGGGCGACAAGGAGCTGGGCGAGATGCGCAGCACCACGGAGGATGGGACGCTGGGCCTCGCCATGGTGCGGCTCGAGGCGCTGGCCGGCAACGCGCAGCCGGTGTTCAGCGCGGGAGACGCGAAAGTCTCGCCCGCGATACCCGCCTGGATGAGGCTTCCCGAGCCCGACGAGGCCAAGGCATAATCGCCGCCTCACCAAGCGAGTTCGATTCCATGACCAAGCCAAGATTGCGCGACCTCGGCATCAGCCTGGGACAGATGCCTGCGGGCCCGCTCAACGCCATCACCGACGTCGCCGGCGTCAGCGTCGGCCTCACCACCCTCATCCGCGACGAGCCTGCCGTGGTGCGCTCCGGCGTCACCGCGATCTGGCCTTCGCCCGGCATCTTCACCGATTTCGTGCCGGCGGGCTTTCATTCCTTCAACGGCAATGGCGAAATGACCGGCACGATCTGGCTGGCCGAACAGGGTTTGCTCGCCTCGCCGATCTGCATCACCAACACCCATGCCGTGGGCGTGGCGCGCGACGCCATCGTGCGCCTCGCCGCCAATCGCAAGATCGAGATGGCGTGGCACCTGCCGGTGACGGCGGAGACCTGGGACGGCTGGCTCTCCGATGCCGAGAGCTTCCCGGTCACCAACGAGGACGCCATCGCCGCGTTGGAGAACGCCAAGGGCGGCAAGGTACCTGAAGGCAATGTCGGCGGCGGCACCGGCATGGTGTGCCACGAGTTCAAGGGCGGCACCGGCACCGCCTCCCGGCGTTTGAGCGCAGAGGACGGCGGTTGGACCGTCGGCGCGCTGGTGCAGGCGAATTACGGGCTGCGCAACATGCTGCGCTGCGGCCACGCACCGGTCGGCCTGGAGATCCCCGACGAGGTGGTCGCGGTGCCGGAGCGCACGCGTAAGGTGAAGCCGAAGACCGACCAGGGCTCCATCATCGTCATCCTGGCGACCGACGCGCCGCTGCTGCCGATCCAATGCACGCGCCTGGCGCGGCGCGCCACCACGGGGCTCGCCTGGGTCGGCGGCTACGGCTCGAATTCCTCGGGCGACATCTTTCTCGCCTTCTCCACCGGCAACAAGGTGCCGATGAAGGCGAAGATGATCGACATGAAGATGCTGGGCATGGACGAGTGCTCGCCTTTGTTCCAGGCCGCCGCCGAAGCGACCGAGGAAGCGATCTGGAACGCGATGGTTGCGGCCGACACCATGACCGGCTGGCAGGGTCGCACGGTCAATGCCATTCCGCACGACCTCCTGAAGCAGGCCGCCGCGCGCTACGCGCGGCGCGATTGATCATGACGGGCGACGTCAAGTTCCTCGACGTCACGCGGCCGGATTTCGCGCCGGCGGACGCCGAGCGCCTGGCGCGCGAGCTCTTTGGGTTCGAGGCGCAGGCGAAGGAGTTCTACTCAGAGCGCGACCGCGTGTTTCACCTGCGCGCAGAACGCGGCGCGTTCGTGCTGAAGCTGGTGCACCCGGACGAGGACGAAGCGGTCCTCGATTTCCAGGTCCAGGCGCTGAACTGGATCGCGCGCGAGAATCCCGCCTTGCCGGTGCCCCGCGTGCAATCCGCCCGTGACGGGGCGCAGGTGTCGCACGTCACCGCCGCTGGGCGCCGCCATGCGGTGTGGATGCTGAGCTTCCTGCCCGGCACACCGATGATGGAGACAAGGCCGGCTCTCGGCACCATCCGCGATCTCGGCCGCCTGGCAGGCGAGATGGACCGGGCCTTGGCCGGCTATTTCCATCCGGCGGCGGGGCGCGAGATCGTCTGGGACGCGCGCCAGGCGCCGCGGCTGAAGCGCCAGCTGGCGCTGCTGGACGACGCGGCCGTGCGCCGCCAGGCCGAGCGCGTCATCGACCGCTTCGCCGCGGATTGCCTGCCGCGCCTCAAGAGCCTGCGCGCGCAGGTGCTGCACAACGACCTCAACTTCCACAACGTGCTGGTCGAGAGCGCGCATCCGGAGCGGATCAGCGGCGTAATCGATTTCGGCGACATGCTGCACGGCCCGCTGGTGCTGGAACTGG
>JAEUKU010000078.1 GCA_016794075.1 Rhodospirillaceae bacterium | reverse complement strand
GCATTGGCGATCTGGGCGGCAATGCCGCTGCCCATCACCCCGGCGCCGATGACGCAGGCCTTCTTGATCGTCATGCTGCCTCCAGGATCGTGGCGATGCCCTGGCCGCCGCCGATGCATTGGGTGGCGAGGGCGAATTGCTTGCTCTCGCGCTTCAGGAGTGCCGCCGCCTTGCCGGTGATGCGCGCGCCGGTGGCGCCGAGCGGATGGCCGAGCGCCAGCGCGCCGCCGTCGATGTTCATCTTCTCCACGTCGATCTTGAGGTCGCGCATGCACGCGATGCTCTGCGCCGCGAAGGCCTCGTTCAGTTCGACGATGTCGATATCCTTGATGGTGAGGCCGGCACGCTTCAGCGCCTTGTTGGTGGCGCCGACCGGGCCGATGCCCATGATCTCCGGCGCACAGCCGATCACGGCACTGGACTTGATCCGCGCCAGGATCTTCATGCCGTTGGCCTTGGCGTAGTCCTCGGAGACGACGAGGCAGGCCGAGGCCCCGTCGGTCAGCGGCGAGGAGGTGCCGGCGGTGACCGTGCCGTTGGCGTCGAAGGCGGGCTTCAGCCCGGCCAGCGCCTCCTTCGAGGTCTCCTCGCGGATGCAGCCGTCGCTGGTGACCGTCTCCTTCCCCGCGGCAATCGGGATGATCTCGTCGGCGAACTTGCCGGCCTGGCGCGCCGCGGTGGCGCGGCGATGGCTGAGGACGGCGAGCTCGTCCTGTTCCGCGCGTGGGATCTGGTATTTGCGCGCCAGATTCTCCGCAGTCTCGCCCATCGACATATAGGCGCCCTTCACCTCCTCGGCGAGCTTCGGGTTCGGCATCGGGTTGAAGCCCATCATCGGCACCCGGCTCATGCTCTCGATGCCGGCGCAGATGAAGGCCTGCCCGGCGCCGGTGGCGATGGCGCCCGCCGCAATGTGGATCGCCTGCATCGACGAACCGCAGAAGCGGTTGACCGTCGCCCCCGCCACGGTTTGCGGCAGCCCGGCGATGAGGCCGATGAGCCGCGCGACGTTCAGCCCCTGCTCGCCCTCCGGGAAGGCGCAGCCGAGGATAAGATCCTCGATGTCGTCGGGCTTGATGCCGGTCTTGTCGACCAGGCCTCTGACCACCGCGGCGGCGAGGTCGTCGGGCCTCACTTTCGTGAGCGCCCCCTTGCCGGCGAAATGGAAGGGGGATCGGACATAGCCGGCGATGACCGCCTTGCTCATGATGGAATCTCCGTCTGCAGGGCCGCCTTGGCCCGTTCTTCGTCGATGAGGATCTTCTTCTGTATCTTGCCCACCGCCGTCTTCGGCAGCTCGTCGCGGAACTCGACGATCTTGGGGATCTCAATGGGCGAGAGCTTGTCGCTGAGGAAATGGTTGAGCTCGTCATGGGCGAGGGTGGCGCCGGACTTCAGCGCGATCACCGCCTTCACTGTCTGGCCGCGATAGGGATCGCCGATTCCGATCACCGCGCATTCCTTGACAGAGGGGTGGGCGTAGATCGCCTCCTCCACGTTGCGCGGATAGATTTTGAAGCCCGAGGCGATGATCATCTCCTTCAACCGGTCGGTGATGAAGACATAGCCGTCTTCGTCGATGCGGCCGACATCGCCGGTATGCAGCCGCCCGTCGATGATGGTCTCCGCGGTCGCGTCCGGACGGTTCCAATAACCGGTCATCACCTGCGGCCCGCGGAAAGTGAGCTCGCCGATCTCACCCGCGCCGACCGGCGTGCGGCGATCCTCCAGCGACAGCACCTCGCAGATCGTGCCGGGCAGCGGCAGACCGATCGAGCCCGCCTTGCCGCCGGTCGAGGGCGGATTGACGCAGACCACGGGCGAGGCCTCCGACAGGCCGTAGCCCTCGACGATGCGCGCCGCCGTGCGCCGCTCGAAATCCTGGCGTACCTCCATGGGCAGCGGAGCGCCGCCGGAGATGATCATCTTGATCGAGGAGAGATCGTATTTGTCGATGTCCGGCGTGTTGCCGAGCGCGGTGAACAGGGTCGGCACGGCGCAGAAGGCGGTCGGCTTCTTCTTGTCGATCAGCTTCAACAGGCCCTCGGGTTGGAAGCGCGGCACCAGCACCATCTCGGCCCCGACCGAGATCGACCAGTTCATCACGCAGGTCATGGCGAAGGCGTGGAACAGGGGCAGGATGCCGACCGAGCGCGACGCCGCCTCCGGGCAGTCGGAGAACCACGCGGTCACCTGCTGCGCGTTGCAATCGACATTGGCGTGGCTGAGCGCGGCACCCTTGGCGATGCCGGTGGTGCCGCCGGTGTATTGCAGCAGGGCCAGAGTCTTCTCCGGGTCGATCTCCGGCGGCGTCACCGCGCCGTCATTGTCGGTGAAGTCCTCGAAGGGAATAAAATGCACATCGCCCTCGGTCTTCGCCAGTTCGCGCGACAGCGCGAAGGGGGCGAACAGCCGCTTGGCGAAGGGCAAGGCCTTGGGCAGCGAGCAGACGATGATGCGGCGGAGCGCCGTGCGCTCGATCTGCGGCCGCAATTTCGCCACCAGCGCCTCCAGCCCCATGGTCACCATGACGGTGACGCCGGAATCCAGGATCTGGTGCTCGATCTCGCGCTCGGCATAGAGCGGGTTGAAATTCACCACCACGCCGCCGGCCTTGAGGATGCCGAAATAGGCGATGACGAAATACGGGCAATTGGGCAGGAACAGCCCGACCCGGTCGCCCGGCTCGAGGCCGAGATCGATCAGCCCGCGCGCGAAGCGGTCGCTGAGCGCCTTGATCTCGTCATAGCTCCAGCGGCGGTCGAGGAAATCGATGCAGGGCTTCGCGCCGTGCTGTGCCGCCGCCGTGTCCAGGAGATGATGGAGCGGCCGCGGCCGGAACCGGGTGTCCCAGTCGATCCCTGACGGGTAGCTCCTTAGCCAGGGCCACTGCGCCATTTGCGGCGCGACGCGTGCCATCTTGCCTCCTGGTCTCCCTGCCGATCGGGAGAAACCGCCGGCGCAGCAACCGGTATGGTCGCATCCTGTTCAAAAATAGACAAATGTTTGGTTAACAAGGGGAGCGGCGGGCCGGGATTCAAGCCCCGCCGCCGGCTCAGCGCCAGCGGCGCTCCGGGCTTAGCGCCACTTGCGCATGGCGCGCTCGGCCGCGGCGGTGACGAAGCGGCGGGGCAGGAAGCGCGCCGCGGCGGTGGCTAGGTAATTGCCCGGCCCCACCACATGCACCACCCGGCGGCCCAGCGCCTGCAGGCCCTCGCGCGCCACCCGGGCGGCGTCATGGCTCGCGGGCACCCCGCCGGGCGCCACATGCGCGCGTTCAAAGAAGCGCGTCTCGGTGGCGCCCGGGCAGAGGGCCAGCACATCCACCGGGTCCTGCGCCAGCTCCTCCGCCAGCGCCTCGGCGTAGTGCAGCAGGAAGGCCTTGCTGGCGGCATAGGTGGCGAAGAGCGGGATCGGCATGAAGGCGGCGGCGCTGGCGACGAAGACGGCGCCGCAACGTTCGCCGCGCTCGCGGGCCCGGCGAATCATCCCGGGCAGCAAGGCGCGGGTGATCTCGACCGGGGCGGCGATGTTGACCTGCACGATCTCAGCCTCGCGCTCGGGCGGATTCTCGACCACCGGCCCGAGCCAGCCGAGGCCGGCATTGTTGATCAGCAGGTCGATCGGCTGCTCGGCGGCGGCGGCGATCACCGCCTGGCGACCCTCGGCCGTCGAAAGATCGGCGGCGACGGTGCGCACCGGGCGGCTGCTCAGCGCCAGCTCGCTTGCCAGCTGCGCCAGCTTTCCGCGGTCGCGGCCCGTCAGCAGCAAGGCGGTCGATTTCGGCAGGGCGCGGGCGAAAGCGGCGCCGATGCCGCTGGAGGCGCCGGTGATCAAGGCATGGCGATGGGTCATGCGGGCTCCCGCTTCGGTCTGCCGAATCATAGGCCGGGTGCAACCATGCGTCATCCGTGGCGTTGCATTTCCGCGCCCGCTGTGGAACATCGGCGCTTTCGTCCAGAACGGTGCCCGGGGAGGGAGTGAGAATGGCCAGTTTCCGCACGATCGAGGATCTCGCCGTGAAAGGCCAGCGCGTGCTGGTGCGGGCCGATCTCAACGTGCCGATGAAGGACGGCAAGGTCACCGATGCGACCCGCATCGAGCGCTCGGCCGAGACGCTGAAGGCGCTCAGCGCCAAGGGCGCCAAGGTCATCGTGCTGTCGCATTTCGGCCGGCCCAAGGGCAAGCGCGTGGCGGACATGTCGCTCGAGCCACTGGTCGGACCGCTGGGCCAGGCGCTCGGCCGCAAGGTTGCTTTCGCCGGCGATTGCGTCGGCGCGCCCGCGGAAAATGCCGTCAAGGCGCTGCGCGAGGGCGAGGTGCTGCTGCTGGAGAACCTGCGCTTCCACGACGCCGAAGAGGCCAACGACCCGGAATTCGCCAGGCAGCTGGCGGGGCTCGGCGATCTCTATGTCAACGACGCCTTCTCCTGCGCCCACCGCGCCCATGCCTCGACCGAAGCGATCGCGCGGCTGCTGCCCGCCGCCGCCGGCCTGCTGATGCAGGCGGAGCTCGACCATCTGCAGGCGGCGCTGGAAAAGCCCAAGCGCCCGGTGATGGCGGTGGTGGGCGGCGCCAAGGTCTCCACCAAGCTCGACCTGCTCGGCAATCTCGTCGTCAAGGTCGATCGGCTGGTGATCGGCGGCGGCATGGCCAATACCTTCCTGTTCGCGCAGGGAGCCGAGATCGGCAAGTCGCTGGCCGAGCGCGACCTGGCCGATACCGCGCGCGAGATCCTCAAAAAAGCCGCCGCGCGCGATTGCCAGATCCTGCTGCCCGCCGACGCGGTGGTGGCGGGCGAGTTCAAGGCCAACCCGCCAACCAGGGTGGTGCCGGCGAACCAGGTGCCGGCCGACCAGATGATCCTCGACGTCGGACCCAGGAGCATCGCCGCGATCAATGCTGAGATGGCGCAGTGCAAGACGCTGGTGTGGAACGGCCCGCTCGGCGCCTTCGAGACGCCGCCCTTCGACCAGGCGACGGTGGCGGTGGCGCGCGAGGCGGCGCGGCTGACCAAGTCGGGCGCGCTGCTGAGCGTGGCCGGCGGCGGCGATACCGTCGCGGCGCTGGCGCAGGCGGGGGTGGAGGAGAGCTTCTCCTACATCTCCACCGCCGGCGGCGCGTTCCTCGAATGGCTCGAAGGCAAGGAATTGCCGGGCGTGGCGGCGCTGAAGCACTAGCGCCCAATACGTCTACTGCTTGCGCGTGCGGTCCTTGTCGCCGAACCGGCGGTCCCGCTTCTTGCGGTCCGGACGGTCGCGATCCGTCCGTTCGCCGCCGGGCCCGTCCTTGCGCTCGATCCCGGGCTTGTCCGCCAGCTCCGCCGCCAGGTCGCGAGTGGCGTCGAGCACTGAGAGATCGTCCAGCGCGGCGCCGCCGAGGCCGTCGATCTGCCCGGCCAGGGTCAGGTCCATCGCCGCGATCTGCGCCGGCAGCCCGGCGCTCGGGACCGAGATGGCCGGTTGCGGCAGGCCGGCCGTGCCGGCGGCATCGACGGCGAGCGACTGCCCCGCGGGCAGATCCAGGCTGCGGCCATCGGCGGTCGTCACCGTGACGACGCCCGCGCGCACCGCCACATAGGCGGCGCCGTCGCCTCCGACCGCGAGGTCGAAGATGGTGCCGCGCACGGTCAGGCTCGCCCGCGGCGTGCGGACCGCATAGGCGGGCTTCGGCAAGTCGCCGGTGACGAAGCGCAGGGCGCCGAAATCGAGCGACATCCACAGCTTCGCCGCGTCGCCGTCGCCGAGCACGAATTCGTCGAGGCGCAGCTTGGCATTCTCGCCCATCGCCAGCTCGGTGCCGTCGGCAAGGACGAGGACCGCCGCGGATTCGGCAGCGGTGGAGATCAATTCGCGGAACTGCACCGGGTCGTCGACGGCGAGGCGCCGTTTCGCCGCGTCACCTTGCGCCGACACATCGGCGACGATGACCCGCGCCGCGCCGATGGACGCCGCATCCGGCGTGCTCGCAGCCAGCGCAGCGCCGCTGGCAGCGATCAGCCCGACGCAGAGATGGAGCCGGAACGCGTAGATGAACGATCGCATGGTCAGCATCCGAGATGATGAGCCGATCCCCGATTACAGCCGCAGCGGCTTAACAAAGGGTTCATTGCCCTAGGCATCTTGTCAGCAAGATGACGCTCCGCCAGACTGTGGTCATGAGCAACGAGATGAAAGTTCCCAACGTCCAGCCCGGCAGCGCCAATTTCGTGCCTAGGGTGCCCGATGGCGACAACCGCACGCGCCAGGTCTGCGCCGATTGCGGCTTCATCAATTACGAGAACCCGAAGATCGTGGTCGGCGCGGTGTGCCACTGGGGCGACCGCCTGCTGCTGTGCCGCCGCGCCATCAACCCGCGCAAGGGCCACTGGACCCTGCCCGCCGGCTTCCTCGAATTGCACGAGACGGTGACCGCGGGGGCCGCGCGCGAGGCCTGGGAAGAAGCGCGGGCGAAGATCGAGATCGAGACCCTGCTCGCCGTCTACACCGTACCGCGCATCAGCCAGGTGCAACTGATGTACCGCGCGCGGCTGGTCAGCGACGACATCAGCGCCGGCCCGGAAAGCCTCGAGGTCGGGCTGTTCACCTTCGACGCGATCCCCTGGGACGACCTCGCCTTCCCCTCGGTGCGCTGGGCCTTGCATCAGTATGCCGACAGCAAGCACCTCGACAACTTCGCCGCCTTCACCAACCCGCCGGGCGAGACGGGGGATTTTTGAGTCAGGGATCAGGGATCGGAGGACAGTAGGAGCCCCTTGTCTGATCCCTGATGCCTGACCTCTCTCATCTGGAGCGCGGCTTCGCCCGCGCCGTCGGTTCCGCCTGCAGCGGGTCGTCGGGCCAGTAGTGCTTGGGATACTGGCCTTTCATGTCGGACTTCACCGCGCGGTAGGAGCCTTCCCAGAAGCCCTTGAGGTCGCGCGTCACTTGCAGCGGGCGGCGGGCGGGGGAGAGCAGATGCAGGAGCACCTGCACCTTGCCGCCGGCCAGGCGCGGCGTGTCGGTGGCGCCGAACATCTCCTGCAGCCGCACCGCCAGCACCGGCACCTCGCCCGATTGGTAATCGAGC
>JAEUKU010000055.1 GCA_016794075.1 Rhodospirillaceae bacterium | reverse complement strand
GGCCGGTCGAGGGCGGCGAGGCAGCGCAAGAGGGTGGATTTGCCGGCGCCGTTCGGCCCGACCAAAGCGGTGATGCTCTTCGGCTCGATCCGGAACGACACATCGTCCAGGGCGCGGTGGCCGGGATAGTCGAAAACGAGGTGGCGGACCGACAGCATGGCGCCATTGGTCCCGGAAGACTCGGTCCGGGTCAAGCGTCCAGGTGGCGCGGTGAAAGGGTGAAACTCCGCGATGAATCACGGGGTTGCGCCTGGCGCAGCCTAGCCCCTGGCATCCCCCAGCATCGCCCGGACGCCCTGGCCCAGCAGCCCGACGTCGCTGCCGCCGACAATGAAGCGGTAGCCGCGCCCGGCCATGTCACGGGCCACCTTGCCGGAGGTCGCGGTGCTGCCCAGGATCCTGCCGGAATTGAGGATCGCCGCGGCGGCGCGGTCGATCTGGCCCTTTACCGCCGGGTCGTCGAACTGGTTCAGCTTGCCGAGCGTCGCCGAGAGGTCGCGCGGGCCGATGAAGACGACGTCGATGCCCTCGACCGCCGCGATCTCCGGGATGTTGTCGATGGCGCCGGCATTCTCGACCTGGACCGCCACGACCAACTCCTCGAAGGCGCTGTCGTAGTAGCCCGGGTTGAAGCCGTAGCGCATCGCCCGCATGCCGCCGAAGGCGCCGCGGATGCCGGCGGGCGCATACCTGCAGGCCTCGACCACGTGGCGGGCCTGCTCGGCGTTGTTCACGTTCGGCACCATGATGCCGCCGACACCGGCATCGAGCGCACGCTTGATGTAGATGTGGTCGTTGGTCGGCACCCGCAGCACGCCGGTGCACTCGGTGCCCTTCATGGCGCGCAGCTGGCCGATGGCGTCGTCGATGCTGCCCTGGCCGTGCTCATGGTCGATCAGCTGGAAATCGAGCCCGGCATAGGCCAGGATCTCCGCCATGTCGGCCGAGGTGCTGAGCATCCAGGCGCCGAAACAGGGCTGGCCGGCCTGTAACTTCCGTTTCAGCGGATTGCCGATGGGCATCCGAATTCCCCTACAATCATCCGGCCCGAGGCACCGTGACGGCGCGAGGCGGTTGCGTCTCCCACCTAGCTTTCTGACAATTGGCTGACAAGACTTTTCTCGCCATCGGCGCCGTTTCAGACTATCTGTCACATGGGGTCGGCTGTCGCATGTGCCGAATCGGCCCCTCACCGACGCGAGACGCCGCAGTCCAGATGAACGAACCCGTTCCCGATACCAGTATCCTGTTCGAAGCGGTCATCGTCCTACTGCTGATCCTGCTCAATGCCTTCTTCGCCATGTCGGAACTCGCTCTCGTCTCCGCCCGGCGGGCGCGGCTGAAGCCGCTGGCCGATCGCGGGCATCGCGGCGCGAAGCGCGCCCTGCAGCTGGCCGAGCATCCGACCCAGTTCCTCGCCACCGTGCAATTCGGGATCACTTTGGTCGGCATCGTCGCCGGCGCATATAGCGGCGCCACGCTCTCCGGCCCGGTCGCCGCGGTCATCGCCGACTGGCCGCTGGTGGGCGACCATGCTTACCCAGTGGCGGTCGGACTGGTGGTCGCCGTCATCACCTATCTGTCCCTGGTGGTGGGCGAACTGGTGCCGAAGCGCTTCGCCATGAGCCATGCGGAAGCGATCGCCATGCGGGTCAGCGTGCCGATGGCGCTGCTGGCCAGGATCGGCACGCCCATCGTGGTCGTGCTGCGGGTCTCGACCGAGACGCTGCTGCGCCTGCTCGGCGTGCGTCCGACGGCGGAGAACCGCATCACCGAGGAGGAGATCAAGGTGATGATCGCCGAGGGCGCCGAGACCGGCGTCTTCATGCAGCAGGAGCGCCATATGATCGAGGGCGTGCTGCATCTGGCGGATCATTCGGTCCGCACCATCATGACGCCGCGCCCGGATATCGCCTGGCTCGACCTGCGTTCCGACACGGCCGCCCTCATGGACAAGATCCTGCGGGCCGAGCATTCGCGCCTGCTGCTGTGCGAGGGCGCGGTCGACGAGGTGCTGGGCTTCGTCTACGTGAAGGACCTGCTGGCGCAAGTGGCGACGGGCAAGCCGCTCGCGCCGCGCGAATGCCTCAAGGAGGCGCTGACGGTGCACGAGAGCACCACGGTGCTGCGCCTGCTCGACCTGTTCCGGCAGAAGCCGACCAACCTCGCCATCGTGCTCGACGAATATGGCAGCGTCGAAGGCATCGTGACGCCGCGCGACATCTTCGCGGCCATCGCCGGCGAATTCGCCGAGGACGCGGCGGAGGAGCCCGGCGTGGTGCGGCGGGCAGATGGCACCTGGCTGGTCGACGGCCGCCTGCGCATCGGCGAGCTGGAGCGCGGCATCGGCGCGTCGGGACTGATCGACGAGGAATACACCACCGTCGCCGGGCTGGTGCTCTATCGCATGGGCAAGCTGCCGACGATCGGCGATGCCGTCGACTATGGCGGCTACCGCTTCGAGGTCGTCGACATGGACGGAAGGCGCATCGACAAGATCCTGGTGGCGAAGCAGCCGGACGAGGTCGAGGTCTAGCGCCTATTGCTGCAGCCGCTGCTTCAGCCGCGGCACGGCAAAATCCAGGAAGGCGCGCAGCTTCAGCGGCACCAGGCGTGAGCGCGCATAGACCAGGCTCAGCGGCAGCGGCTCCGGCTCGAAATCCCGCAGGATGGAAACCAGCCTGCCCTGCCGCTCAGCCTCGGCGATCTGATAGCAGAGCACCTTGGCGAGCCCTGCCCCGGCCATCGCCGCCTCGATGCTCGCCTCCGCCGTCGTCGCCACGAGGCGCCGGCGCACCGGGAACAGCTTGATCGCGCCCGCTATCTGGAATGGCCAGGCATCCGGTGTCGCCAGCTTGGTGCGCAGAATGCAGTCATGCCCCGGCAGTTCGTCCGGATGGCGCGGCGTGCCATGCGCGGCGAGATAGGCGGGACTGGCGCAGATCACCGGCCGAATCGTGGCGATGCGTGTCGCGACCATGCTGCTGTCCGGCAGCTCGCTGATGCGCACTGCGAGATCCACCTGCTCCTCCACCAGGTTGACGATCTGATCGTCGAGCAGCAGGCGCACGTCGACATCCGGATATACCTTGAGGAATTCTACGACCACGGGCACCAGGTGCAGCCGACCGAAGACGATGGGCGCGGTGACGATCAGCTCGCCGCGCGGCGCTTGGTATTCGCCGGAGGCCGTGCGCTCCGCCTCGCCCAAATCGTCGAGCAGGCGGCGGCAGGATTCGTAGAAGGATTGCCCGCTCTGGGTCAGCGCGATCTTGCGAGTCGACCGGCTGATCAGGCTCGCCTTGAGGAAATCCTCCAACTCCGAGACTTTCCGGCTGACCGTGGCGAGGGGCATGCCCAGCTTGCGGGCGGCGGCCGAAAAGCCCCCGGCCTCGACCACCGCGACGAAGGCCGACATCGATTCAAAGCGATCCATCCATACTTCTCATAAAATGGAACAATCTGTTCCATTTATGCCATGTAGTAACAAAAAATGGAAATACCAACATAACTGGGCAGCTGCCAAGACCGGCCCTATCGCAACCAGGAGCACCATGTCCCGAATTGTCCCCGTCACCGTGACCGGCGCGCTGCTTGGCGCCACACTGACGATTTCCGCCGCCGCCGCCGAAACGACCAGCTACCACATCGCCAAGGTTCAGGACCTCGACATCTTCTATCGCGAGGCCGGGCCGAAGACCGCGCCGACCATCCTGCTGCTGCACGGCTTCCCATCCTCCTCGCACATGTACCGTGACCTGATTCCGGTGCTGGCGGAGAGATACCATGTGATCGCGCCGGATTATCCGGGCTTCGGCTATTCCTCCACGCCGGGCGTCGACCAGTTCCAGTACACCTTCGCCAACCTCGCCGACGTCATGGACGCCTTCACCGTGCAGGTCGGGCTGCAGAGCTACGTGCTCTACATGCAGGATTACGGCGGGCCGATCGGCCTGCGCCTGGCGCTGAAGCATCCGGAGAAGGTCCGCGGCTTCGTGGTGCAGAACGCCGTCGTCAATGTCGAGGGCTGGCACCAGGAAGTGGTCGCCAGTTTCCAGCCGGCCTGGCAGAACCGCACGCCGGAGACCGAGAAGCCGCTGCGCGACGCCTTCAGCGCCGAGGCGACCAGGTTCCAATACACCCACGGCGAATCCCGCGCCGACCGGGTCAATCCAGATGCCTGGACCTTCGACCAGGCGCTGCTCGACCGGCCGGGCAACGACAAGATCCAGGTCGAGCTGCTCTACCAGTACCAGGACAACGTCGCGCAATACCCCGCATGGCAGGAATACCTGAAGACCGTGCAGCCGCCGATGCTGGTGGTGTGGGGCGACAACGATCCGTTCTTCACCACCCAGGGCCGCGATTTCTTCAAGACCCTGGTGCCGGGCGCCGAGGTTCACGCCTATGACGCCGGCCACTTCGCACTGGAGACGCATCTGCCGGAAATCTCCACCGCGATGCTCGACTTCCTCGACCGTCTCAAGACCACGAACTGAGGGGTGACACGATGCGCAACGTACTGATTCCGGCCGCGTGCGGCCTGTTGCTCGGCCTCGGCATGGCGGCGACGCCGGCCGCGGCCGCTACCGAGATGAAGCAGGGTTTCCTGCCGCTCGGCCTGGCGATGGAAGCGGCCGCCGAAGGCATCCGCGTCTGCGAGGAGCACGGCTGGCACGTCACCGTGACGGTGGTGGATTCCGGCGGCAACATCAAGCTGCAGGCCAAGGGCGACCACGCCACGATCCATACCAAGGATGCGAGCTTCCGCAAGGCCTACACAGTGGTGACGATGGGGCCGATCTTCGGCTTCGACGTGCTGGGCGACTGGGTCGAGCAGCTGAAGACCAATCCCTTCGCCCCGACCTATGCCACGCTGCCCAACCTGTTCCTGCTGCCCGGCGCGGTCGGCGTGAAGATGGAGGACGAGATCGTCGCGGCCATCGGCATCGGCGGAGCCCCCGGCGGCACCAATGACGAAATCTGCGCCAAGGCGGCCCTGACCAAGATCGCCGACCGGTTGCACTAAGGCAGATTGATCGGTCGGCACGCACTGTACTGGCCCCCGCGCGGCCTTGCGGGGCGAGCGGCCGGCGACGTGCCTCCCTCGACGCCGTGCCGCCGGCACCCGTGGCAAAGCCCGTGGCCCCTGCGATCCACGGGCTTTTCGGATCAGTCGGACGCCAGGATGGGCTTGGAGAGCGGAGGATGCTAGCCTCGAGCCACCTTTGTGACGGAGACTCACTTGCCCGGCATTCTCTACGCGCTCGGCTCCGCGATCCTGTTCGGTGCCAGCGCGCCTATCGCGAAGATGCTGCTCGGCGGCATCTCGCCCTGGCTGCTGGCGGGGCTGCTCTATCTCGGATCCGGCCTGGGCCTAGCCGCCTTGCGCCTCATCCGCAGCAGCAAAGAGGCACCTCTTGTCCGCACCGATTGGCCCTGGCTGGCGGCCGCGATTTTCGCCGGTGGTGTCTGTGGCCCGGTATTGCTGATGTTCGGCCTGTGGGCGACCGCAGGCTCCACCGCAGCGCTCCTGCTCAACCTCGAAAGCGTGCTGACCCTCGCCATCGCCTGGATCGTGTTCCGTGAGTATGTCGACCTGCGTCTCGGAATCGGCGCGCTGGCGATCGTGCTCGGCGCCGTGGCGCTGTCCTTGCAGGGCAGCGGAGCGGAGGCATCCTCGACGATCTGGGGGCCGCTGCTGATCGCCGGAGCCTGCCTCGCCTGGGCCGTCGACAACAACCTCACCCGGAAGATCTCGGCCGCCGACCCGATACAGAGCGCCATGCTGAAGGGGCTGGTCGCGGGCGCGGTCAACGTCGCCCTGGCGCTGGGCGCGGGAAACGCCCTGCCCACCGTGCCGACGCTGATTGCGGCCGGCGCGGTGGGTTTTCTCGGCTATGGCGTCTCGCTCGTCCTATTCATCCTGGCGCTGCGTCATCTCGGCACGGCGCGCACCGGCGCTTACTACGCACTGGCGCCGTTCATCGGGGCGGCACTGGCGATTCCGCTCCTCGACGAACCGGTCACGCTACCCTTCCTGCTCGGCGGTGCGGCGATGGCGGTGGGCCTCTGGTTACATCTGACCGAACGGCATCAGCACAGCCATGTGCACGAGCCGATGGAGCATGATCATCTGCACGTCCATGACGCGCACCACCAGCATGCCCATGACGGCAAGCCAGTAAGCGAGCCGCACGCGCATCCGCACCGCCATGGAAGGCTGGTGCACAAGCACGTCCACTATCCAGATCTGCACCACCGCCATTCGCACTAGCCGCCGCGCGCGGCTAGTCCCGCACGAAGCGCAACTTGTCGAAGCGGCGGCGGAACTCGGTGACCTCGGGCGCCACGGACTGCGCCGAGCGCCGCCCGGTCAGCACGTCGGCGATGAAGCGCGCCAGCGCCGGCATGTCGGCGGGCGTCATGCCCCAGCGCACGATCTCCGGCGTGCCCATGCGCAGGCCGTTCAAGTCACCCTCGACCGCGGCGATCGGCAGGCCGATGCCGCAGGAAAGCACGTTCGCCTGGCGCAGCTTCTTCGCGGCAGTCTGGCCGCCGCCGAAATCCGCCGCCTCGAGCGCGAACTGGTGCGATGTGGTCGCGCCGCGGTCGCGGGCGAAGACCGGCACGCCCTCCGCCGCCAGCGCGCTGGCCAGCGCCTTGGCCGTTTCCGCCATCGACTGGCCGTAGGCGCGGCCGTGGACCTTCCAATCCAGCAGGGTCATCGCCAGCGCCGCGGACTTGGCGGCGTCGAAATTCGCGGTGAGGCCCGGATAGGCGATGGCATCGAGGCGCTCGGCGATCGCCGCGTCGTTGGTGACGATGAGGCCGGCGGCCGGGCCGCCCAGGCTCTTATAGGTGCTCATGGTCATGACATGGGCGCCCTCTTCCAGCGGCTGCTGCCAGGCGCGGCCGGCGATCATGCCGGACATATGCGCGGCGTCGAACAGCACCAGCGCGCCGACCTCGTCGGCGATGGTGCGGATCTCGCGGATCGGATGCGGGAACAGGTTGAGGCTGCCGCCGATGGTGATGAGCTTCGGTTTGAGCCGCCGCGCCTCCGCGCGCAGGGCATCGACATCGACGGTGTAGTTCACCGGGTCGACGGGCGCCGGATGCGTGACGACGCCGTAGAGCCCGGCGCATCCGGCGGCGTGATGGGTGACGTGGCCGCCAATGGCGGGCGGCGGCGCGATGATCGCGTCGCCGGGCTTCGCCGCCGTCATGAAGACATAGAGATTGGCGAGCGCGCCGGAAGCGACGCGGATCTCGGCGAAGCGGGCGTTGAACACCTCGGCGGCAAGCTCCGCCGCCATCACCTCGATCTTCTCGATCCCCTCCAGCCCCATCTCGTATTTGTCGCCGGGATAGCCGAGCGAGGGGCGCGAGCCGATGCCGGAGGCCAGCAACGCCTCCGCCTTCGGGTTCATCGCGTTGGTGGCGGGGTTCAGGTTGATGCAGTCATGCTCGTGGATATTCCGGTTTTCGGCCACGTAGGCGAGCAGGTCGCGCTCCAGCTCGTCGGCATCGCGCGCCGCCACCCCGGCCGCGAGGGATTGGATATAGCGCTCGGCGGCAGCCGGCACCCAGTCGCGCGCTTGCAGCTTCGTCATCACGGAACCCCGTTCAGGATCGACCGGTGCAGGTTAGTGGCTGGCCGCGAAATGGCAACAGGCGCCATCGACCTTGACCGTCAGGCCGACCCGGATTATATCGCCGGCCCGCTTTATCAAGGACAGGAGGGTGTCATGGCACGCAAGCACGATGACTTCTCGCACGAGACGATGAGCAAGCGCCGGAGGGGCTTTTAACTCCGAGACCCATGTGAAGCGCGGCGACCGCGTCGTGCATGGTGACAAGGAGCTCATTGAAAAGCTCGGCCGCAACGATCCCTGCCCCTGCGGCTCGGGACGCAGGTTTCAAGAAATGCTGCCTGCAATCGCGCCGGTTTCAAAGAGCGCGACTACTACACGCGGTAGAGACGCATTGCGCACGACAGGCGTAGCCGCGGTCTCCACTCTTTGTCATCGCCGGGCTCGACCCGGCGATCCAAACTAACAACGTTATCGCGATGGCGACACTTGGATTGCCGGGTCGCGCCGCTGACGCGGCGGCCCGGCAATGACGAAAGAGAGTCTGGGCGAGCCAAGGAAAAAAGCGGGCGGGGATCGCTCCCCGCCCGCTCGTGTCACGCGATGTGGCCGGTGCGGCTCAGATGCCGCCCATGCACATGTATTTCACCTCGAGGAAATCCTCGATGCCATACTTCGAGCCCTCGCGGCCGAGGCCGGATTCCTTGACGCCGCCGAAGGGCGCCACCTCGGTCGAGATGATGCCGGTGTTGATGCCGACGATGCCGCTCTCGATCGCCTCGGCGACGCGCCAGACGCGGCCCATGTCGCGGGCGTAGAAATAGGCGGCCAGGCCGAACTCGGTGTCGTTGGCAAGCTTGATCGCCTCTTCCTCGGTCTTGAAGCGGAACAGCGGGGCGACCGGGCCGAAGGTCTCCTCGCGCGTCACCGCCATGTCGGTGGTGACATTGACCAGGATGGTCGGCTCGAAGAAGGAATGGCCGAGCGCATGGCGCTTGCCGCCGGCGACGACCTTGGCGCCCTTCTTCACCGCGTCGGC
>JAEUKU010000011.1 GCA_016794075.1 Rhodospirillaceae bacterium | reverse complement strand
GCGATCTCCTTCGCCGCCTTGGTCTCGCTGACCACGATGCTCTCGGAGCCGCGCGGCCAATGCGCGCCGGAGATGTCGCGCTCGATGTCGTCGATGAGCCAGCGCGGCGCGCCACCGGCGATGTCGAGCAGCCCGACGCGGCGATGCGATTCCGTCTCGGCAAGAATGACAAGGCGGGCGCTGTCGGGAGCCCACAAGCCCTCCGCCTTGCGTTCATCGCCGACATTCAGTATCTCGCGGTCATTCTCCCCGTCGCTGCCGACGACCCACAGCTGCTCGCCCGCCGGGTGCCGGTCCTTGCGCTCATAGACCACGTGCCGCCCGTCGGGCGACAGCAGAGGGGTCACATGGGCGGCCCGCTCCAGCCGCGCCAGGGGAACGAGCGCGCCGCCGTCCAGCTCGTGGCGATAGATGACGTTCTGCTCGATCTCTCGCCCTGTCTGCGGGTCGCGATTGGCGGTGTAGATCAGGAAGCGCCCGTCGGGATCGATCTGGCCGCCGCGGATGTAATACTCCGGATGCGGATCGGTCAGCTCGCGGCGGGTGCCATCCAGCGCCACCTGGCTGAGGCCGATGCGCTCGTCGCCGTCACGCGACTGGCCGAGGATCACCGAGCGCGAATCCGGCGCCCAGCGGACATAGTCGCAATCGCGATCGTTGACTACCCAGGCCCGCGGCTTCGCACTGCCGTCGGTCGGCGCCCACCAAAGCTGCGTCGTCGGGCCGAGATTGGTGGCGATCCAGGCGACGCGGGTTCCATCCGGCGAGACGCGGGCGCCCCAGGTTTCGCTGACCGAGAAGAGCTGGTCGAGCAATGGCTCGAGTCGTTCAAGAGTTGGCATTGATGCTCGATATCACGCGTGATGGCAGGCCACCAGCCGGCCGTCGGCCCGGGGGCTCAAGGGCGGCTCGCTGGCATGGCAGAGTTCGGTCGCGATCGGGCAGCGGGTGCAGAATCGGCAGCCTTCCGGCGGCTTGATCGGCGACGGCAGGTCGCCCTGCAGGGTGATCCGCTCGCGCGCCCGCTCGGCCTTCGGGTCGGGCAGCGGAATGGCGGAGATCAGCGCCTTGGAATAGGGATGCATCGGATTGGCGTAGAACGCCTCGCGCGCGCCGATCTCCATCACCTTGCCGAGATAGAGCACCATCACCCGATGGCTGATATGCCGCACCACGCTGAGGTTGTGCGAGATGAACAGCAGCGACAGGCCGAGCTCCGCCTGCAGCGTGCGCAGCAGGTTGATGATCTGCGCCTGGATCGAGACGTCGAGGGCGGAGACCGGCTCGTCGCAGACGATCAGCTTGGGGCGCAGGATCATCGCCCGCGCGATGCCGATGCGCTGGCACTGGCCCCCCGAGAATTCGTGCGGATAACGCCGCATCATCTCCGGCGCCAGGCCGACCTGGGCCATCGCCTCCTTCACCCGCTTGTCGATCTCCGCCTTGCCGAGATCTGGGCAGAAGGTCTTGAGCGGCCGGGCGATGATGGCGCCGATGGTCATGCGCGGGTCGAGCGAGGCCAGCGGATCCTGGAAGATGATCTGCAGGTCGCGGCGCGCCTCGCGCAGGGAATTCTTGTCGAGGCCGAGGAAATCCTGCCCCAGCCAGACGACCTGCCCCTCCGTCGTCCTGGTCAGGCGCAGGATGGCGCGGCCCAAGGTGGACTTGCCGCAGCCGGATTCCCCGACGATGCCGAGCGTCTCGCCGGGCCTGAGGTCGAAGGAGATGCCGTCGACGGCCTTGACCACGCCGCCGGCGCCGCCGAGCAGGCCCTTGCCGAGCGGGAAATGGACCTTGAGATCCTTGACGCTGAGCAGCGCTTCGCTCATCGGCGCCTCCTCACGGCGTTACCAGGTGGCAGGCGGCGGCACGCCCGCCGGCGCCGCGCAGCAGCGCCGGAGTCTCGATGGTGCAGCGTTCGATCCGCCGCTCGCAGCGCGGCGCGAAGGGGCAGCCGCCCATCTTGCCTGTCAGTGCGCGCGGGGCGCCCGGAATCGTACGCAGGTCATGCGCCACGTCGTCGTCGAGGCGCGGTGTCGCCGCCATCAGCCCCTGCGAATAGGGATGGCGCGGCGCCTCGAACAAATCGTCGATGGCCGCCTCCTCCATCACCCGGCCGCCATAGAGCACCATCACCCGGTCGCACATGCGCGCGATGACGCCAAGATCATGCGTCACGATCACCACCGCCGCGTTCAGGTCGCGCACCAGGTTGCTGAGCAGGTCGAGGATCTGCGCCTGGACGGTGACGTCGAGCGCCGTGGTCGGCTCGTCGGCGAAGAGCAGCGCCGGCCGGCACAACAGCGCCATGGCGATCATCACCCGCTGGCGCATGCCGCCGGAGAATTCGTGCGGATAGAGCGAGATGCGCCGGGCGGCATCGGGAATGCGCACCCGCTCCAGCATCTCGACGGCGATGTCGATCGCCTCCTTCCGGCTCTTGCCCTGGTGTGCGGTCAGCACCTCGGCCAGCTGGTCCTGCACCCGCATATAGGGATTGAGCGAAGTCATCGGGTCCTGGAATATCATCGACATCGACGAGCCGCGGATCTTGTCGAGCTTCTCGGGCGATGCGTTCAGGATCTCACGCCCCTCGAACGTCACGCTGCCCGAGCACTTGCCGTTGACCGCGGTCAGGCCCATCGCCGCCATCAAGATCTGGCTCTTGCCCGAGCCGGATTCGCCGACGATGCCCAGCACCTCCCCGCGCCGTACGTCGAAGCTGACGCCGTCCACCGCGCGCACGATGCCGTGCTCGAGCTTGAAGTCGACGCAGAGCTCCCGCACCGAAAGGATCGGCGCGGCGACCTGGCGGCCGAGCGGATCAGCGCTCATTGGGGTCGAAAGCATCGCGCAATCCGTCGGCAACGAAGTTGAGGCAGAACAGCGTCGCCACCAGGAAGCCGCCCGGCAGCAGCAGCAGGCGCAGATCGGTCTCGATCGACCGCGCGCCGGCGTCGATCAGCGAGCCCCAGGAACTGGCAGGCGCCTGGACGCCGAGGCCGAGGAAGCTGAGGAAGGATTCGGTGATGATCACCTCCAGCACCAGCAGGCTGGAATAGACGATCACCACGTTGAGCGAGTTCGGCACGATGTGCTGCAGGATGATCTGCCATTCGGTCATGCCGCCCGCCCGCGCCGCATCGACGAATTCGCGGTGGCGCAGCGACACCGCCTGGCCGCGGGCGATCACCGCCGGCGTCAGCCACAGCACCACCACGATGGAAACGAACAATCCCGCCGTGGTGCGGCCGACCAGCAGGTTGATCAGCACCACCAGGAAGAAATAGGGAATGCCGTAGAGCACGTCGACCGTGCGCATCAGGACATTGTCCAGCAGCCCGCCGACATAGCCCGAGGTCGCGCCGTAAATCACGCCGATGAAGACCGCGGCAAGCGCGCCGACGAAACCCACGGCCAGCGATACCCGCCCGCCGTCCAGGACCCGCAGCAGCAGATCTCGCCCGAAATCGTCGGTGCCGAAGGGATGCGCGGAGAACAGATTGACCGGCGCCGAGATGTTCTCGAAATCGGCATCCTCGACGCCATAGGGAAAGAACAGCGGCCCGGCGAAGCAGAGGAGCGCGATGAGGCCGAGGATGACCAGGCTGCCGAGCGCCAGCCGGTTGCGACAGAAACGGCGCCAGGAGGCGCGGATCGGGCTGAGGCCCGGCTGCTCGGCGCGTTCGAGCGTCGCTTCGATCGTGCCGGCGGGAACGTCACTCATAGCTCACCTTCGGGTCGATCACGCCACGGAGGACGTCGGTCACGATGTTGGCCAGGATGACGATGCCGCCATAAAGAATGGTGACGCCCATCACCAGCGGATAGTCGCGGTTGCTGGCGCCCTCGACGAAATAGCGGCCGATGCCGGGGATGCCGTAGATCTGCTCGATCACCACGGAGCCGGTGACGGTGATCGCCGTCGCCGGGCCGAGATAGGCGATGACCGGCAGCATCGCCCCGGTCAAAGCATGTTTCCAGATCACGCGTTGCGCGCCGATGCCTTTCGCCCGCGCGGTGCGCACGTAGTTCGTGCGCAGGCTCTCGATCATGCTGCCTCGGGTGAGCCGCGAGATATAGGCGATGTTGGGCAAGGCGAGCACGAGAATCGGCTGGATCTTGGCGAGCCAGGACCCGTCCCAGCCGGCGACCGGCAGCCAGCCGAGCTGCAGCCCGAACAGGGTCTGCAGCAGCGGACCGATGACGAAGGTCGGCACGGCGATGCCGACCATGGCGACGACGCCGGCGGTGAAATCGGTGGCGCCGTTGCGGCGTAGCGCGCCGGCGATGCCGAGCGCGATGCCGATCATGGTCGCGAGCAGCATGGCCCAGAAGCCAACCTCCAGCGAAACCGGCAGGCCCTGCACGATCAACTCGGTCACCGAGTAGTCGCGGTACTTCATCGACGGGCCGAAATCGAACTGCGCCAGGCCCCAGAGATACCTGCCGAACTGCATCCAGAGCGGCTCGTCCAGGTGATAGGCCTTGTTGAGGTTGGCGAGGACAGCCTCGGTCAGCTTGCGGTTGGTCGAAAACGGGCCACCCGGCGCGACGCGCATGATGAAAAAGGAAATCGTGATCAGCGCGAACAGCGTCGGGATCGCGCCGAGGATGCGTCGGATGGCGAAGGTGAACATGGCGCCGGAAAGACCTGCGCCCCGGCGGAAACCCGCCGGGGCGCATCGGACCAGTCTGTTACTCGAGCGTGATCAGCTTGGTGGGATGGACGTCAAGCATGTTGTCGTCCCAGCCCTTCACCGACGGCTTCACCAGGTGCCGCGAGGTGGTGACGTTGAGCGGCGTCACCAGATAGTAGTCCAGCAGCACCTTCTCCGCCGCCGCCAGCGTAGCGTAGCGCTTGGCGATGTCGGCCTCCGCGGCGGCCTGGTCCATCAGGCTTTCGTATTCGTCGCTCTTCCAGCTGTAGCCGGATTCGGCGCTCGGCCGCATGTAGGAGAGATGCGATTCCGGTCCAGGCATGTCGCCCACCAGGTTGTCGTTCAACACCTCCCAGCTGCCCGCATAGAAGGTATCCATCCAGGCCTGGAATTCCTGCGCGTTCACCTTGGCATTGACGCCCAGGTTCTGCTTCAGCATCAGCGCGATGCCTTCGGACTGCTTCTTGGCCGTGTTGTCGGTGGTGGTGTCGATGGTGAGCGTCAGCGGGTTGTCGGGGCCGAAGCCGGCCTCGGCCAGCAGCGCCTTGCCCTTCTCCGATCGTTCGGCCTGGGTACCGCTGCATTCCGGCACCTGCGGCTGCGGATAGCGCGGGTCGTTGGGCGGGCTGTAGCCGCAATTCACCTGGTAGCCGGCCTTCAGGATCTTGTCCTGCAGCACCTGCCGGTCGATGCCGAGGGCGATCGCCTGGCGCACCTTGATGTTGTCGAAGGGCGCCTTGGTGATATTGAAGCTCAGATACTGGGATTCGACATAGGTGGTGATGCGCAGCTGATCGCCGAGCTCGCCCTTCAAGGCGTCGAGCTGGTCGCTCGGCACCTCGTTGGTGGTGTGGAGCTCGTCCGCCTTGTAGCGCTTCAGTTCGGTCTGGTCGTCCTCGGTCACCACGTAGACGACCTTGTCGATCTTGACATCGGCGGCGCCCCAGTAGTTCTCGTTCTTGACCAGCGTGACGTGGGATTGCGGCACCATTTCGGACATCTTGTAGGCGCCGTTGTTGACGATGTTCTCCGGCTTGATGAAGTCGCCGCCGAACTTATCGAAGCTCGGCTTGTGCAGCGGCGGCACGTAGTAGGAGCCCATCAAATAGAGCATGTTCGGGAACGGGTTGATGAGCTTGATCACCACGGTCCTGTCGTCCGGCGCGGTGACGCCCACGGTCGTGGGGTCGCCGCCTTCCTTGGCGTTGAAATCGGCGGCGCCGACGATCTGCATCGTCGAGTAGAAGTAATAGGCGCGCGGCGAGGCGGTCTTCGGCTCGAGCTGGCGGATGACGGCATTGACGAAATCCTGCGCCACCAGCGGGTCGCCGTTCGACCATTTCAGGCCGTCGCGCAGATGGAAGGTCCAGGTCAGCCCGTCGTCGCTGACTTCCCATTTCTCCGCCGCGCCCGGGACGATGTTGCCCTTGGTGTCGTAGGCGACGAAGCCCTCGTACATGTCGTCCTGGATCCAGCCTTCGCGCGCGCCGAAATTGATATGCGGGTCGAGCGTGTCGGGCGAAGCGCCGAAGCCTCGATTCAGGACCACTTCCGCGCTGGCCGGCGAGATGGCCAGCGTAGCCGCAACGATCGCCGCGCTCAGCAAAGACTTGCCGAGCCCGCGCGCTGACAGATGTCTCATAATCTCTTCTCCCTGTAGGTGCCGATTCTTGTGCCGGATTGGCTTATGTTGCCCTCGTTCGCATTTCCGGCCAAGCTTCAAGGCGCGACCGGAAAGCTGTATACAGGTTTTGAGAGTAGCGCAGCCCCGCCGGACCCGGCAAGTGCCCAATCCCACACAGGATTTCCGAGCATGAACACCTCCCTGGACAGCGCCCTCGCCGAAGCAGAGGCGCGCTATACCGCCGACAATCCGAAAAGCGGCGCCCGCCATGCCTTCGCCCGCACCACCATGCCAGGAGGCAATACCCGGACCGTGCTGCACTACACCCCCTTCCCCCTGGCCTGGGCCAAGGGCGACGGGGTGACCCTGATCGACCTCGACGGCCACGCCTATACCGACTTCCTCGGCGAGTATTCGGCCGGGCTCTATGGCCATTCCAACTCGGTCATCCGACAGGCGATTCGCGACGCGCTCGAAGGCGGTATTGTGCTCGGCGGTCCGAACCAGTACGAGGCCGATCTGGCGCAGGCCATCCGCGACCGCTTCCCCTCGATCCAGCTGCTTCGCTTCTGCAATTCGGGCACCGAGGCCAACATCTTCGCCATCCAGACGGCGCGCGCCGTCACCGGAAAATCGGCCGTGCTCACCTTCCAGGGCGGCTATCACGGCGGCGTGCTCTATTTCCGTGCCGGCGGCATGCCGCTCAATCTGCCGATCCCCTGGCTGACCGCGACCTACAACGATGCCGAGGGCGCCGCGGCGATGATCCGCGCGCATGCCGCCGATCTGGCGGCGGTGATCGTCGAGCCGATGCTGGGCGGCGGCGGCTGCCTGCCGGCCGATCGCGATTTCCTGTTCGCCCTGCGCCAGGCCTGCAGCGAGCACAACGTGGTGCTGATCTTCGACGAGGTGATGACCTCGCGCCTCTCCACCGGCGGCTACCAGGCCATGGTCGGCGTGACGCCGGACATGACCACGCTCGGCAAGTATCTGGGCGGTGGCTTGAGCTTCGGCGCCTTCGGCGGGCGCATGGATCTGATGACGCGCTTCGACCCCGACCGCGCCGATTCCTTCCCCCATGCCGGCACCTTCAACAACAACGTGCTGTCGATGGCCGCCGGCCTCGCCGGCCTGCGCAAGCTGCTGACCGCGCAGGCGATCGGCCTGCTGAACCGCAAGGGCGACCGCCTGCGCAACGCCGTGAACGAGATCGCCAAGCGGCATGACGTGGGACTGAAGGCGACCGGTGTCGGCTCCTTCGTCGGGCTGCATTTCACCCGCAACGACGTGCACCAGCCCGGCGACCTCGACCCCGCCGAGGCCGAGCGCCGCACCAAGCTGCAGAACCTGATGCACCTCGATTTGATCGCCGCCGGCAAATACATGGCGCGCCGCGGCTTCATCGCCCTGATGCTGCCGACGACCGAGGAAGAGGTCGACGCCTTCGCCGGCGCGGTGGAGGAGTTCGTGGTGTCGCGACGTTCGCTGCTGGAGTGACCGTATTTCACCTTCCCCCCTTGTGGGGGAAGGCAGCGGAGACTTGGCGAGCGCAGCGAGCCTAGTCGGAGCCGGAAGGGGGGTCGCGCCCTGCGGGCGCGCCTCGCCGGAGGCGATCGGGAGCGAATATTCTCGAACACCTGGCGCTGCATCACCCCCCTTCCCTGCCTTCCCCCGCAAGGGGGGGAAGGAGTTCAGCGAGATTGTTGCAGACGCCTGGCCTACTCCGGACTGCTCCCCAAATACGCCCTTACGTCAGGCACACTTGATTCCAACACCCGCTCCGTCGCATCCACCAGCACCACGCGACCGCTGGCGATGAAGGCGGTGCGGTCGGCGGCGTAGCGGGCATCCTCGGGGTCGTGCGTCACCATCAGCACCGTGAGCCCCACCCGATCGCGTAGCGCGCGCACCAAGTCGAGCATCTCGCGCCTCAATCCCGGCCCGAGCGCCGCGAAGGGTTCGTCCAGCAACAGGATCGGCCGGTGCCGCACCAGGCAGCGGGCGATGGCGACGCGCTGGCGCTCGCCGCCGGAAAGCTGCCCCGGCAGGCGCTGCTCGAAGCCGGTCAGGCCGACATCGGCGAGCGCCTGGGCCACCTCCGCCCGCTGCGCCGCGTCGAGGCGCAGGCCCGGATCGAGGCCGAGCCCGACATTTTTCTCGACCGTCAGATGCGCGAACAGGTTGTGATCCTGGAACAGCGTCGTGCACGGCCGCGCCGCCGGCGCCATCGCGGTGATGTCGACGCCGTCCACCAGCACCCGCCCACCCAGCGGCCGCTCGAAGCCGCCGATCAGCGACAAGAGCGTGCTCTTGCCCGCCCCGGACGGGCCGATGATCGCCAGGAACGCGCCAAGCTCGACCGCAAGATCGAAGCGCATCGCCATGTCCTCGTAGCGGAAGGCAAGCTCCCGGACTTCAAGCCGCGGCACGACCGCCCACCATGCGTTCAATCCCCTGATAGGTGACGAAGACCAGCAGCAGCAGCAACAGCGCCGTCGCCGCCGCGCCCTCCATGCGATAGGCGCCGAGCTGGTCGTAGAGCAGCAGCGTGAGGTTGCGCAGCCGCGCATCGCCGAACAGCCCGATGCCGACCAGGTCGCCCAGCGCCATCGCCGCCGCCAGCGCCGCAGCCATGCCGATGCCGGGCCGCAGCACCGGCCAGTCGATCAGGCGCCAGCGCCGCCATCCCGCGATGCCGAGCGCCCGGCACAGCCGCTCGTGCCGGTGATGCGCGCGCTCCACCGCCGGGCGCAGGATCGCGGCGACGAACGGCACCGCCATCAAGGTGTTGAGCAGGATCACGCCAAGGATGGCGCGCGGCAGGCCCTCCACCACCAGGCGCAGGATCAGGAACCAGCCGAGGCCGAGCGCCATCGGCGACACCGCGATGGGCAGCGCGGAGATGACGCGCAGCCACCCGGCCCGGCGCGGGTTGCGGGCGCGCGCCGCCGCCTCGGCCAGCACCAGCGGCAGTGCCAGTACCAGCGCCGCGAAGGCCGCCGGCACCGCCAGGGCCAGGCTGATCCCGGCGGCGCGGGCGAGTGCGGGCCAGTTCAACCGTGCCTGGATGAGGCCCGCGATGCCGTCCGTCACCGTCGCCACGACCGGCGCCAGCACGAACAGTGCCGCGGTGAGCAGAAAAAGGCCATTCTGCAGGCGCCCGCGGCTCCAGCCCACCGGCCAAACCTGACCGCCGCCGCGCCAGCCGGTGCCGAGCGCCGCCTCGCCCACCGCCTGTTGCGCCAGCGTCAGGCAGGCGAGATTGAGCGCCAGGCCGCACAGCGCCAGCAGGGCCGCGCGCGGCGGGTCGAACTCGAAGCGGATCGCCTCGAACACCGCGACCTCGAAAGTCGCCGCGCCAGGGCCGCCGCCCAGCGCCAGCACGATGGCGAAGCTGCCGACGCAGAGCAGGAAGATGGCGGCGGCCGCCTGCGGCAGATAGCGCCGCAGCATCGGCGCCTCGATCAGGCGAAACCGCGCCCAGCCCGGCATGCCGAGCTGCGCAGCCAGCCGCCAGGTCTCCAGTGGGATCGACTGCCAGCCCGGCAGCAGCAGGCGCACCGCCAGCGGCAGGTTGAAGAACACATGCGCCAGGACCACGCCGCCCAATCCGTAGATGTCGGGCCGCGCCGCGACGCCGAGGCCGCGCAGCAATGATGCCAGCACGCCGTTCTGGCCATAGATGGCGACGATGCCGAACACCGCCACCAGCGAGGGCAGCACGATCGGCAGCGACATCAGGCCGAGCAGCAGGCGCCGTCCCGGAAACGTGCTCTCCGCCGCGAAAGCGCGCGCCACCGGCACGCCCAGCGCAATCGAGATCGCGGTCGACAGCCCGGCCTGCAGCAGGGTGAATTCCAGCACCCGCCGCAGATAGACGCTCCGCAGCAACCCGGCGATGTCGGCGCCGCCTGCCTGCGTGAAAAGCATGAGCAGCGCGGCGCCGATCCCGGCAATCAGCAACGCGGCGACGAACAGGCTGGCAATGCGCATGGCCGTCACGACATGCTGATCATTGGCCGGCGCTGTTCAGCCATTCCTCGATCCAGGCCGAGCGATTGGCGGCGACCTGATCGCTCGGCATCAGTAGCGCCTTCGCCGGCACCTTGAGATCGCGGAAGGCCTGCGGCAACGCGTCGCCCAGATCGATCACCGGATACATCCAGTTGGTGGTCGGCAGCTTCTCCTGCGCCGCCCGCGAGGTCAGGAAGGCGAGGAAGAGCTTCGCCAGCTCCGGCTGGTCCGACGTCTTGAGCCGCGCCGCCACTTCGACCTGCAGGTAGTTGCCCTCGGCGAACTCCGCCGCCTTGTAGCGATCGGTGCTCTCCATCATGACGTGATAGGCGGGCGAAGTCGTGTAGCTCAGCACCATCGGCGCTTCGCCTTTCAGGAACAGGCCATAGGCCTCGCTCCAGCCCTTGGTGACTGTCAGCGTCTTCTTCGCCAGGTTCGTCCAGGCTTCGGCCGCGCCGTCGCCGGCGACCTGCTTCACCCACAGCAGCAGGCCCAGGCCGGGCGTCGAAGTGCGCGGGTCCATCAGGATGATCTTCGGCCCATCGCCCGGCGCCGTCAGTTCGGCCAGGCTTTGCGGTGGGTTCGGCAGAATCTGGCTGTCATAGACCACGGCGAAATAGCCGTAATCGTAGGGCACGAAGTTCGCGTCGTCCCAGGCGATCGGCAGCGTCAGCGCGGAAAGATCGGCTTCGTGCGGCGCGATCAGGCCGGTGGCCGCCGTTTCCGCCGTCAAGTTGGTGTCGAGGCCGAGCACGATGTCGGCTTCCGTCTGCACGCCTTCGAGCTTCAGGCGCGACAGCAAGGCGGCGCCGTCCTCGAGCGAGACCCAGTTGATGCTGCAGCCGCATTGCGCCTCGAACAAGGGCTGCAGCGCAGGTCCCGGTCCCCATTCGGAGACGAAGGAACTGTAGGTGTAGATGGTGAGCGTAGGCTTGTCGGCAGAAGCTGGCGCGGCCGCACTGGTTGCAATCACCGCCGCCAGCAGAGCCCATCGACGCGAGATCATGATGTCCTCCACGAGCGGCGGAGGAAATCGAGAGCGATGCTCAAATCTCGCTTAACTCAGATCCCTCCGCCGGCATTATCCGGATCAGGTTCTTCGGGTTGATGCGGTGGCATCTCTCAGCCCTGTGCGGGCACCCCGTTGAGCGCCGCCACCATGCGAAGGTGACGCGGGCTTGTCAAGCGGCGGAGAAATGACCGGACAGCCAGCGCGGCATTTCAGCATCGGCCAGCGCCGCGGCGAAGCGATCCAGATAGGACTCGGCCATCGCCGCCAGGCCGGAATCGCCGCGGAAGGCCGCCTCCATGGCGCACCAGGAGCCGGCGACCAGGAACATCGCCGCGCGGAACAGGGCTACCCGCGCCAGGACCGCGCCATCCGCATGGCCAAGGACGGCGGCAACGAAGCGCCGCATCCGTTCCGCGTCTCGGGGCATCATCGACAGGATCGCGCCGACGTCCCAGCACGGGTCGGTCATCGCCGAGAACTCCCAATCCACCATTCGCAGGGCCCCGTCCGGGCAGAGCAGGAAGTTGGCCGGGTTGGGGTCGACATGCGCCGGCACGGAACCCAGAGTCGCGGTTGCGATCGCGGCGGCGATCGGCTCCGCCGCGCGGCGCAGCGCCAGGCTGCGCGGATGCGGGTGCAGTCCCAGATACTTGTCGATCTCACCGAACGGGTGACGTGCGCCGATGAAGGGCTCGGGACTCCGCTGCAAGTGCCGCAGGAGACCGGCCACCTGGTCCAGCCGCTGCGGATCGGCGAAATCCTCCAGCTGCATCGGCCGCGCACCGGCAAGATAGCCGGTCAGCATCACCCGGCCATCGGCATGGAGGACCGGCGGCGCGATGCCGAGGCGGCCGGCAACGCGTGCGTTGTGTGCCTCCGCTGCTCGGTCCAGGTAATGCGTGCTCTCGGCCGCGATGCGCAGCACGAAGACCTCGCCGGCCCCGCTGACCCGATAGGTGCGGTTCGTGATTCCACCCATCGTCTCGAACCGCCAGTATCCGGCGGCGCGCCCGCCAAGCTGCGGTACCGCTTCGATGATTCCGGATTCGACGGGATCCGGCGTCAGCCCTGTTAACATTTCGGTCCTTCAATTCCGCGTAAGTCGATTAAATCCTTCTTAACTCGCCGATGACAACATCCGAAGGCTTCCGCGCTCATAGCCCCACAAAATCCATGAACGCCAAACCCACTCCGCTGACGGTCGCTTTGGTTTCCACCAACCCCGGCATCATCGAGGCGGTGCGCAAGGCCTGCTTCGACGAGGGCGGCCATGCGATTCGCTTCAGCGCCATCGCGGATGCGCAGAAGGCGCAGGTGGAGGTCGAGGATCAGGACGGCGCCTGCATCCTGCTGGATTGCAGCGTCAACGGCTGGAGTTCGCCCAAGCACCTGAAGAAGCTGGCCGAGCGGCAGGACGGCGCGCCGCTCCTGCTGCTGGGCGCCGAGCGTTGGCCGGACGCGGAGCGCGCGATGAGCGACGCCGGCGCCGCCGATGTGCTGGCGCCATCCGATCTGACGCCGAACGGCCTGCGCCGCGCCCTACGCTACGCCCTCGCCCGCCGCGATTCCGAGCAGCAATTGCGTCGCCTGGCGCTGTTCGATCCGATCTCCGACCTCCCGAGCCAGGTGCTGTTCTGGGAGATCCTGTCGCTCGCGGTGCGCCGCGCGCGCCGCAACCGCGATTTCTTCTCCGTCCTGCTGATCGATTTCAACTGGAGCGTCCTGCCGTCCGACGTCGCCGAGCGCGCGAAGCCGGTGCTCTACCGGAACTTCGCCGACCGCATCAAGTCGTTGATGCGCGCAAGCGACACGGTGGCGAGCTTCGA
>JAEUKU010000446.1 GCA_016794075.1 Rhodospirillaceae bacterium | reverse complement strand
CGCTCCCCCTCGGGGGCTGCGTCAGTTCCGCGCAGAAAGCCTTCAAGGTCGCTTAATGCAATGTTAACGCTCGACTTTTTCAAAAGCGGACCGAATTCTTCAGCGATCGTCTTGGAAGCGTCCATTTCTGCCTTCTTTGCGCCCGAAACGGGGGCGATTTGCCAGAGTTTTAGTAGATTGTTCCCAGAACAGCCATGCGTGGAAACATATCCTTAATACTTGGACATGCGCGCCCTGCATTGCCGCAATGCAGCATAACCCCTGCCTGGGGAACCCGCGAAGACCTATATTCCGCCTCGTGAACGCCAGGGCAATACAGCCCCGGCCGAAATCATCGGATGACTGGATCATGTATCGGACGATTGGAAATGAGAAGGTGGCACTGGACCGGGCGAATGCCGCGGAAGTCGCCGCCCGCGAGACCGGCTTCGCCGCCCTCGGGCTTTTCGCGAAGCGCGCTGTCAACGCTGCGCGCCGCACTTTGGAGCGCGCCGCCATCGCGCGCGAGCTTGCCGCGCTGGACGACCGGGAATTGTCGGACATCGGCCTCGGCCGGGGCGACATCAGCCGCGTGGCGGAAGCCAGCGTGGCGCGGAACGGCGAGCCGACCCTCGGCGGCGCCTTCGTGGAAATGCTGCATGACGCGGTGGTTGCCCCGGTCGTGCTGTGGAACAAGCGCCGCGCGGCCTATGGCGCGCTGAACGCCCTCGATGACCGGATGCTTTCCGACATCGGCGTGGCGCGGGCGGAGATCGAGAGCGTGGTGAAGGGCCTGCACAAGTCGGTCAGCTTCCCGGCGGTGTCGCTGGACGTGGTGGCGCCGATCGCCGCCTGGAACCGCGCCCGCCAGACCGCGAACCAGCTCTATCGCCTCGAGGACCGCATGCTCCAGGACATCGGCGTGGTCCGCGGCGACATCGAATGGCTGGCCAGCGAAGTCGCACACAAGGCGGTCAGCGCCGCCAACCGCAACGGCTCGACCAAGCCGCACGCGGCCTAAGAGATCTGCTCGAACATCCCCTTTTGCGATTGCGGGATGTCTCACTTGAACCGGCGGCTGGGAAACCAGCCGCCGGTCTTATTTTGTGCCGGCCTAGCCGTAGAGGCCGGACAATCGAGCGAATTCCGCTTTCAGGCGCGGCGCCGCAAAGTCCACGAAGGTGCGTACCTTGGGCACGGACAAGCGTCCCTCGGGCGTCACCAGATGCACCGGCAATATCGGCGACCGAACACCCGGTAGGACGATGGCAAGGCGGCCGTCGCCTACCTCGTCTGCGACCTGGTATGAAAATACGCGCGTGACGCCGTAACCCTGGACCGCGGACCCCACGGCGGCCTCCACAGTATTCACGATCAGCCTCGGCGCAATCCTGACCTGCAGAGTCGCGTCGCCCTCACCGGCGGCGAAACTCCAGCCGTCCTGGCCGAAGACCGTCATGGCAATGCACTGGTGCTCCGCCAGATCGCTCGGGCGCTCGATCTTCGGATGGCACGCAAGATAGGAGGGCGCGGCACAGACCACCTGACGCACCTCGCCGATGCGGATGGCGATCAGGCTCGAATCCGGCAGGTGGCCGATCCGCAAGGCCACGTCGACGCCCTCTTCGACCAGATTGAGCTTGCGGTCCAGGATCAGCAGTTTTGCCGTCACCGACGGATGCAGGTCCAGATAGGCATCTACGATCGGCCGCAGGATCCTGGCGCCGCTCACGATCGGCCCGCTGAGAGTCAGCAAGCCGCGCGGCGCGGCACCCTCGCCCGCGGCGAGCATATCCGCCTCCTCCAAGTCGGTCAGCACCCGCCGACAGGCGGCGACGTAACGTTCGCCCGCTTCGCTCAGTCTTATCGTCCGGGTCGTACGGTGCAGCAGCGGCGTACCGACATGCTTCTCCAGGAACGCGATCGCACGTGTGACCGCGGCAGGGGAATATCCGAGGCGCCGGGCGGCGCCGGCTAGGCTGCCTTCATCCAGCGCCGTGACGAACACGCGCATGGCATCGATGCGATCCATGATTATTCCGCAGTCTGCAATAGTGACTTGCCAATATCATCTATTCATCCTGTTTCTGCAATATCATATCTCCCCTCTCGAGAGCGTTCGGAAGTTGAGCAGGCGAGACATGAATACCGGAAAGAAGGTTGCAATCATCACCGGCGCGTCGCAGGGCATCGGTGCGGGATTGGTCAATGGATTTCGCGCGCGGGGCTACCGCGTTGCTGCAACCGCGCGGTCGATCACGCAGCGTGACGGCGACCCGGATGTTGCGGCGGTGGCCGGCGATGTCGGCGATCCCGACACCGCGAGGCGGGTTGTGGAGACGGCCATGGAGCGATTCGGCCGCATCGACACGCTGGTGAACAACGCCGGCATCTTCATCCCCAAGCCCTTCATCGAATTCACGCCGGCCGACTACGCCGCCATCATGTCGGTGAATCTCGCCGGCTTCTTCCACGTCACGCAACGTGTCGCGGCACGCATGCTGGCCCAGGGGTCCGGCCACATCGTCAACATCACCACGACCCTGGTCGACCAGCCGATGGCCGGCGTGCCCTGCGCACTGACCGCCTTGACCAAGGGCGGGCTCGACGCCGTCACGCGGTCATTGGCGATCGAATACGCCGACAAGGGCATCCGTGTGAATGCGGTGTCGCCCGGCCTCATCAAGACGCCGATGCACACTGGAGCCGATCACGCGGCGCTGGCCAGGCTGCACCCCCTGCAGCGCCTGGGCGAGGTGCAGGAAATCGTCGACGCCGTGCTCTATCTCGAGAACGCCGCCTTCGTGACCGGCGAGGTGTTGCGCGTCGACGGCGGCCAGCATGCCGGCCGGTGGTAGTATCAAGCTGAAAGGGCTAGCAACATGCCGTACGTGAACATCAAGATAACGCGCGAAGGCACCTCCCCCGACAATGACGGCGTCACGCCGGATCAGAAGGCGGCAATCATCAAGGGCGTCAGCGAGTTGCTGCTCAAGGTGCTCAACAAGCCGATGGACTGGACCTTCGTCGTCATCAACGAAGTCGAGAAGGAGGATTGGGGAGTTGGCGGTTTGCCGGTCGAGGAATGGCGCAGGCGCAACGCCGCGCTGGGCTAGGTCACCGTGACGGGCGGCGGCCCCTCGTCTTCGCCGCCGCCTTGCCGCGCTTCAGCACCAGCACCGACCAGTCGTTGAGCCGCAGGCGGAAATCGAGCACCAGGCCGACGGCTTCATGGGCCGCCAGGACGTCCTTCTCCTGGGTGCGCAGCAGGCCGGAGAGCACGGCATTGCCGTTCTTCGCCAGCACGCGGGCAAGGCCCGGCGCCAGCTCGATCAGCGGATTGGCGAGGATGTTGGCGACCACCAGGTCATAGGGCGCGCCGTCGCGGAGCGCCTTGGCGCGGTAGCCGTCGCTGAGGATCACGCGCACCCGCTTCTTCAGGCCGTTGACCACCGCATTCTCGCGCGACACCCGCACGGCGTCCTTGTCGTTGTCGGCGGCCAGCACGTCGACCTTCCACAGCCGGTGCGCGGCGAAGGCGAGGATGCCGGTGCCGGTGCCGACGTCGAGCGGATGCCTGAACTTCCGCGTCCTCGCCAGCCGCGCGAGGGCCAGCAGGCAGCCCTTGGTGGTCTCGTGCCGGCCGGTGCCGAAGGCCATGCCGGCATCGATCTCCAGCCCGATCTTGCCCTTCGGCACCTTGCCCTTGAAATGCGAGCCGTAGAAGAAGAACGGCCCGATGGCGAATTCCGGCAGGCCGCGGCGGCTTTCC
>JAEUKU010000037.1 GCA_016794075.1 Rhodospirillaceae bacterium | reverse complement strand
GCTCGGCGACCGGCCGGCGGCGGTGGCCCGCGAGCTGACCAAGATGTTCGAGGAGGTGCGGCGCGGGCGGCTGTCGGAGCTGATCGCGCATTACGACGAAGCGGGCCCGCCGAAAGGCGAGATCGTGGTGGTAGTGGGCCCGCCGGAAGAGGTGGAGGTCGCGACGGAGGATGTCGACACGATGCTCCGGCGCGCGCTGGCCACGATGAGCGTGAAGGACGCCGCGGCGACGGTCAGCGCCGCAACGGGCAAGCCCAAGCGCGAGATCTATGCCAGAGCTTTGCAACTCGGGGCGCTGGAGCTGGGGAAGGGGGGCGCGTAGGCATGGCCCGCCCACCCCGCGACCGGGTCCGGGCGCAGCGCAGCGGGCGCTGGGCGGAATGGCTGGTGTGCTGGTTCCTACGGCTGAGGGGATACCGCATCCTGGCGGTGAACTGGCGCTGCCCGGCGGGGGAGGTCGACATTCTGGCGCGGCGCGGCCGGGTGCTGGCGGCGATCGAGGTGAAGCGGCGGCAGGTGGACGGGCAGGGCGACGCAGCCGCGCTGCTGGCCATCTCGCCGCGGCAGCAGGCGCGCGTTGCCAGGGCGGCGGAGGTCTTCATGGCGCGCCGGGCGGATTGCCAGGGGTTCGATCTGCGGCTCGACGCGGTCACCGTGCTGCCGGGGCGCTGGCTCCCCCGCCTCCGGCATTATCCGGCGGCATGGCAAGCGGAATCGCGTTAAGGCATAGTGGCTTGATGCGAGTCGCGGGGGCTTTCGCCGGACACCCGACCTCGGGCCTGCCCTCGAGTCTGCGCTCGAGCCGGCCCGGGGTCGCTCTGCTTTGCCTCCTGGCCTTCGGCGCCGCCGGCTGCTCGCCCATCGGCACGGCGATCGGCGCCGCCGCCTTCACCGCCGACCTGGCGACGCAGGAGCGCGGGCTCTATCAGGGGCTGGACGACAACGCGATGTGGATCGCCATCAATGGCCGCTTCGCCGCCTATGACGCCAAGGTGCTGCAGCAGGTGCATCTCCAGGTGCAGGAGGGCCGCGTGCTGCTGACCGGGCATGTGCAGAAGCCGGAGCACCGGCTGGCCGCGGTCAGGGCGGCCTGGGCCACCGCCGGGGTGCGCGAGGTGATCAACCAGGTCAAGATCGCGCCCGACCGGGGCATGGGGACCGTGGCGCAGGACGAGTTCCTGGCGCGCCGCGTCTGGCTGAAGCTGTTCGCCGACCGCGCCGTCCGCGCCAACAACTATTCCATCGAATGCATCGATTCCGTGGTCTACCTGATCGGCGTGGGCCAGGACCAGGCCGAGTTGCAGCGCGCCATCGACCATGCCCGCGACGTGCCCTATGTGCGCAATGTCGAAAGCTATGTGCGGCTGAAGGGCGATCCGCTGCCGCCCGAGCCGCCGCCGCCCTCGAAGGCACCGGAAATCATGCCGGCCGGGACCCTGCCGGGGGATGGCGGTTCCGCACCCGGCGCGGCGAATCCCCAGCCGGCCCAGGCGGCGCCATGACCCGGGCCGCGGTGGAAGAGGCGCTGCGGCGCATCGGCGAGGGCGCCGACCGGGACATCGACCTGGCCGGCACCGCGCTGCTCTGCGCCGCGCATGAGGACGAGACGATCGACCTCGAGATCTGCAACCGCCACCTGGAGGAGATCGAGACCCAGATGCAGCGCGCCGCGGCGCTGGATGCGCTGAAATGCGATGACGACGGTCTCGATACCTGCTGCGATACGCTGCGCTACGTGATGGCGGAAAAGCTCGGCTATGGCGGCGCCGAGCAGGATTACGACGATCTGCGCAATGCCGATCTGGCGCAGGTGATCCAGCGCCGGCGCGGCTTGCCGGTGGCGCTTTCCATTCTTTACATCCACGCCGCGCGCGCGCTCGCCTGGCGCATCGAGGGCATCAACTTCCCCGGCCATTTCCTGATCCGCCTGCATGGCGAGAAACGCGCCGCCATCCTCGATCCGTTCCATGGCGGCATCACCCGCTCGATCCGCGATTTGCGCCAATTGCTGAAAGCGCAATCGACCGAGAAGAGCGAGCTGAAGCCGGAGCATTTCGGCGCGCTGGAGAACCGCCAGGTGCTGCTGCGGCTGCAGAACAACATCAAGGTGCGGCGCATCCAGGAAGGCGACCTCGCCGGGGCCGAGCGCGCGCTGCAGCGCATGCTGTGGCTGGCGCCGGGCCAGGCCGATCTGTGGCGCGAAAGCGGCATCCTCAACATCCGGCTCGACAACCTCCTCGCCGCGCGCCGCGCGCTCACCCGCTATCTCGACCTCGCCGAGACCGAGCAGCAGCGCCAACGCGCCGCGCGGCTGCTGCAGGAGCTGAGCCATCAGCTGCATTGAGCCGAATCCCGGCGTCGCTACCTCGACCAGGCGCGGTTGAACAGCACGACGCGATATCCGTCGGGGTCCGCGAAAGTGGTGCCGCCATCGTCCCAGAATGGGTTGAAAGACCTCACCGGCGCGAAGCCGGCCGCGCGCATGCGCGCCAGGGCCGCAGCGTACTCGGCCGCCACAGGCAAGTAGAATACCAGCAGGTTGTCCTCGGTGGGCGCGCGCCCGGCCCTGTGCCGGAGGTGGCGCGTGAACTCCAGATGATAGGGTTGACCGGGATGTCCGATCATCACCCCCTCGAAGTCGCCGTGCCCGGAAAATCGATAGAGAATCTCCAAACCCAATCCATCCACGTAGAATGGCAGCAGCGCCTCGAGGTCATCGGTGGGCCGCGCGACGCGGAGGACGGGAGGGGGTGGCTGCATAGAGGCGACTCCTGGCGAGAGGCCGTCAGCTTATGCCGACTTCATCCGACGCCAAAGCTCGGCTACAAGTGCGGTCATGCGCATCATCGTCATCGGCGGCGGGGTGATCGGGGCGACCTCCGCCACTTGGCTGGCGAAGGCCGGCCATTCCGTCGAACTCGTCGAGCAGGAGCCTGAAGGCGGGCAGGGGGTCAGCGCCGGCAATGGCGGGCAGCTGAGCTACGCCTATGTCGAGCCGCTGGCGGGGCCCGATCTCTGGGCCAAGTTCCCGGCGATCCTGCTCGGTCTCGACAGCGCGGTCAGGATCCGCCCGCGCTTCAGCCGCGACGCGCTTTCCTGGACCGCCGCGTTCCTGGCGCAGTGCTTCGGCCCGCGCCAGCGCGCCGCCTTGAGCGACCTCCTGCACCTGGCGGCGGAAAGCCGCGCGGCGATGGCGGAGCTGCTGGCCGAGGCGGCGCTCGATTTCGACCACGGCCAGCGCGGCAAGCTCATCCTCTATCGCGACCAGCGCTCGCTCGACGGCGCCGGCGCGCTGGCCGAGATCAAGCGCGCGCACGGCTTCAAGATCGAGGTGCTGGACCGGGCGCGTTGCCTGGCGCTCGATCCCGCGCTCGGCGGCTACGGCAACGACTTCGCCGGCGGCGTCTATGCACCGCAGGACGAGAGCGGCGATTGCGGCAAGTTCACCCGCGCGCTGCTGGCCCATGTAAAGGACCGCCTGGGCGTCGAGGTGCACACCAGCACGCGCGTGCTGCGCCTGAACGCAAGCAATGGGCGCATCTGCGGAATTGACCTTACCAATGGCACGCGCATGGCCGACGCGGTGGTGCTCGCCGCCGGCATCGACGCGCCGCGCCTTGCCGCCACCATCGGGCTCGATCTGCCGATCCAGCCGGTGAAGGGCTATTCGATCACCGCGCCGGCGCGCGCAGCGGCGCCGCAGGTGAGCCTCACCGATCGCGGCGAGAAGATCGTCTTCGCACGGCTGGCCGACCGATTGCGCGCCGCGGCCTTCGCCGATCTCGACGGCTGGTCGCCGGCGGTGAAACCGGATCGTGCGGTGGCCTTGCAGGCGCTCGTCCGCAAGCTGTTTCCCGACGGCGCCGATTGGGACCGCGCCGCGCCGGTCTGGGCCGGGCAGCGGCCGATGACGCCTTCGGGTCGGCCGCTGATCGGGGCCAGCGGAAGGCCCGGCCTCTATCTCAATGCCGGCCATGGCGGCTTGGGCTGGACGCTTGCCTGCGGCGCGGCGAAGCGGCTGGCGGCGATGATCTCGACCGGCTAGCGGTCCCAGCGCTGGCGCAGCTTTTCGCCGATCAGGCAGTCGATGCGTTCGCCGCTCGCGGTCGCGATCCCGGATGCGACCGGCGGCTGCCGGTCGGCGATCTCCAGCACCAGCTTGCGGCGGATCGCTTCGGCAAACTGGTCGGCCGAGCGCACCACCAACTGGAAGGCGCCGAAGCCGCCGATCACGCAATCCTCGTAATAGACGTCGAGATTGCCGATCGCGGCGAAGCCGCCTGGCGGCTTGATCATGATCGGCAGGCCGTTGATGGTGATGCCCACCTCGACCACGGCATCGCGCGCCGCCTCGACCGGCAGGCCGATATTGTTCGGCCCGTCGCCGGAGACGTCGATGACCCGGCGCGTCGCCTGGTAGCCGTTGCGGTCGAATTCAGGCGCCACGAAGGCGAGGCCGTTGGCGATCGAGGTGCCGCGCAATTGCTGGATCGGCGCCCGGGCCAGCGCGGCGGCGAAGGCGGCCGCCGTCTCCGGCCCATCGACCAGGCGCCAGTCGACCACCTTGGATTGGGCCTCCGCGCCCGCCCATTCGACATAGGAGAGGGCGATCCGGCCACGCCGGCCCTGCGCGATGGCGGCGAGCACCTCCGGATGGGTGATGGCCGCGACATAGCCGTCGCGCTGCAGCTGCTGCTCGTCGAGGTCCATCGAGCGCGACACGTCGACGGCAAGGATCAGCTCGAGGTCGACGGGCACGTCTTGCGCCTGCGCAGGCGGCACCGCGCGGAGCGCAGCGGCCAGGATCAGGGCCAGGATCAGGGTGAGCGCAGCGAACCGCATGGCACCGCCTCCGCGCGACATGTCCTGCCGGTCAGCGTAAGCCGGGTGGACGGCCCTGCCAACCGCGGATCGGCGCGCGCAGTGCCGGGCCGCTTGACGGCGGTCCGATCCGGGCCACAGATAGCGGCCGAGAGAGCCCGTTCCGAGCCGAAAGACCCCGCCCATGCCGCTCCGCGTCGCCATCCAGATGGACCCCATCGAAAGCATCAACATCGAGGGGGATTCCTCCTTCGTCATGGGCCTGTCCGCCGAGGCGCGCGGGCACCAGCTGTGGCACTACCATCCGCGCCAGCTTTCGCTCCGTGACGGCAAGGCCATCGCGCGGGCGCGGCCGATGAGCCTGCGCCGGGTGAAAGGTGACCACTTTACGCTTGGCGAAGAGGAGGTGATCGAGCTCTCGTCGATGGACGTGGTGCTGATGCGCCAGGACCCGCCCTTCGACATGGCCTATATCACCGCCACCCACATCCTGGAGACGGTGCATCCGAAGACGCTGGTGGTGAACGATCCCGCCTCGGTCAGGAACGCGCCGGAGAAGCTGTTCGTCACCCATTTCCCGCAATACATGCCGCCGACGCTGATCACCTCCGACCGGCACGAGATTCTGGCTTTCCGCGAGCAGCACAAGGACATCATCGTGAAGCCGCTGTTCGGCAATGGCGGCGCCGGCGTGTTCCACATCGCGCCCGGCGACGAGAATCTGGGCGCCCTGCTCGAGCTCTTCACCCAGCTCTATCGCGAGCCGATCATCGTGCAGCGCTATCTGCCCGAGGTGCGCCAGGGCGACAAGCGCATCATCCTGATCGACGGCGAGGCGGTGGGCGCCATCAACCGCGTGCCGGCGGCGGGCGAGGCGCGCTCCAACATGCATGTCGGCGGCCGGCCGGAGCAGGCGGGCCTCACGCCTCGCGACCAGGAAATCTGCGCGGCGATCGGCCCGGCCTTGCGCGCGCGCGGCATGATCTTCGTCGGCATCGACGTGATCGGCGACTACATGACCGAGATCAACGTCACATCACCCACCGGCCTGCAGGAGATCAACCGCTTCGACAAGGTCGTGCTGGAGGATCGCATCTGGGACGCGATCGAGATGCGGCTCGGGCGGAAGTAGCTGGGGCGGAAGTAGCCGGGCCGGAAGTGTCGCAGGTCGTACAGGCGACCATCATATCTCTGATGTCATCACCGGGCTTGACCCGGTGATCCAAGTTCCTTGGGCCGCGGGCGAGTGGCGGCAGAAAACTTGGATTGCCGGGTCAAGCCCGGCAATGACGAATGGGAGAGGGCGCGATAACGCCGGAAGACGCGCCACTTCGCCGCTTTCATTCCGGCGCTTGTCCGTGACAGCGGTTTCATCCGTGTGACGGCGCGCACAGATGCGCGCTGGCCCAATCGGTTGCGCTTGCCTTGGCACGGCGCGGCGTGGTCTTGGACGCGCTCGAGCGTCCGGTCGCGCCGGCCGCCCGGATTGGCGACGATCTTGACATGAGACGATCGTCTCACTAAAAGACCAGCATATTGAAATCCAGGCACCGGTGGAGGCCGGAGATGGCGCTGAGCCGCGCGGAGATGGACCGCAAGATGGACGAGCATTTCGGCTTCGAGCGCGCCGACGACGTGACGGGGGTGCTCGCCACCCTGGCGCCGGAGGCCGAGCACGACATCGTCGGCTGGCCCGGCGGCCCGACCAAAGGCGCGGAGAACGCGCGGCCCTTCTACGAGGCCTTGTTCGCCGACCTCGCCGAGGGCGAGATCGCCACGATCCGCCGGCTCTATGGCGCCGATTTCCTGGTCGACGAATCCCTCTGGACGGGAAAGGCGGTGGGCCGGCCCTTCGGGCTGGAGGGCAAGGGCCGCAAGCTCGAGTTCCGCCTGCTGCATGTGGTCGAGTTCGCCGAAGACGGGCGCATCGGCCGCGAGGCGGTGTGGGTCGACCTCGCCGCCATGATCCGCCAATTGCCGCAGGACTGATGGTCATGTCGGACCGGAAACGTCCAGCCGCCAAGGCCAAGGCACCGCGCAAGCCATTGGAGCGCAAGCCCTCCGACCACAAGCCGGCGGAACACAAACCGGCGGAGCGCGCCAACCAGCGCTATCGCACGCGCAAGGATCTGATCGCGGCGGCCGAGCAACTGATGAAGAACGGCCACAAGCCGAGCCTGGAGGACATCGCGGCGGCGGCGCGGGTGTCGCGCGCCACCGCCTACCGCTATTTCCCCAATGTCGAGGCGCTGCTGATCGAGGCGCCGCTGGACAGTGCCGCGCCGGATATCGAAGCCCTGTTCGCCAAGGACGCCTCGATCGACCCGGAGGCGCGCATCGACAAGGCCGAGGCGGCGATGCACCGCATGGCCTTCGACAACGAGGCGGGCATCCGCCTCATGCTGGCGGCAACGCTGACCCGCGCGGCCGAGGGCCGCGACGCTACCGTGCCGCTGCGGCAGAACCGCCGCGGGCCGCTGATCGACGCCGCCCTGGCGCCGGCGCGCGCGCGCTTCCGCAAGGCCGCCTATGCCCGGCTGCGCGCGGCGCTCGCCCTGATCTTCGGTTCGGAATCGATGATCGTGTTCCGCGACGTGCTGCGCCTCGACGAGAAGGAAGCGCGCCAAGTGAAGAGCTGGGCGGTCAAGGCGCTGGTGCGCGCCGCTCTGGAGGAGTCCCGCAAGGGAGAGGATTCCCGCCACGGCTGAGCTGGCGGGACGTCATTCAAGAGGGAGAAGTCAAGATGAGCTTGCATAACGTGACGGCGGGCGCCGCCGTGCTGATGATGCTGGCCGGTTCGGCGGCGGCGGAGAGCCAGGTGGAGCGCGGCCGCTACCTCGCCAACATCATGGATTGCGGCGGCTGCCACAATACCGGCGCCTTCACCCCGGCGCCGAACCTGCAGACGCCGCTGGCCGGTTCCGATATCGGCTTCCAGATTCCGGGCATGGGCACCTTCTATCCGCCCAATCTGACGCCGGATGCGGAGACCGGCCTCGGCAAATGGAGCGACGACGAGATCATCACCGCCTTCACCACCGGCATGCGCCCCGACGGGCGGCAGCTCGCTCCGGCGATGCCGTGGATGTCCTACGGCCACATCAATGCCGAGGATGCCGCGGCGCTGGTCGCCTATCTGCGCGCGCTGCAGCCGGTCGAGCACAAGGTGCCGGGCCCCTTCCCGGCGGAAGCGAAGCCGGATGCGCCCTACATGGCGGTGACCGTCGCCCAGTAGGGACTCGGCTGTGCTAAGCTCCCTCAGCCCCGTCCGGGGGCCGAGGGAGCAGGCGCATGAATCCGCAGATCGCGGCGCTGATCGACGACATCAAGCGCCGGCAGGCCGAGCTCGATGCCGAGCTCGCCAAGCACCGCGCCAATCTCGCCTTCGGGCTGGAGCGCGGCCGCATCGTCTTCGAACAGGAAATCCTGCGCCGCCACCGCGAGCTGCAAATCGGCCTGGCGCGCTACGTGCTGGGCGCGCGACCGCTGGTGGTCTTGAGCGCGCCGGTGATCTATTCCGGCATCGTGCCGCTGGTGCTGCTCGATCTCTTCGTCACGCTGTACCAGGCCGTCTGCTTCCCGGTCTACGGCATCGCCAAGGTGCGGCGCGGCGACTACCTGGTCTTCGACCGCCATCACCTCGCTTATCTCAACGCGCTCGAAAAGCTGAACTGCGCCTATTGCTCCTACGCCAACGGGCTCATCGCCTATGCGCGCGAGATCGCCTCGCGCACCGAGGAATACTGGTGCCCGATCAAGCATGCGCGCCGCGTCATCGGCACCCATGCGCGCTATGCCGACTTCGAGGATTACGGCGATGCCGAGGGCTTCCGCCGCGACCTGACGGCGCACCGCGAATCGCTGGAAAGGGACCCGGGGCCGACGCCGCCTTGAGGGCGGGCCGCGGGGACTACACGGCCATCCCGACCAGGGCGCCGATGCCGGCGGTGAACGCCATGGCCATCGCGCCCCAGAAGGTAACGCGCAGGGTCGCGGTCATAACCTTGGCGCCGCCGGCCCTGGCGCCGACGGCGCCGAGCAGTGCCAAGAAGAACAACGAGGCGGTCGAAACCGCCGGTACCAGGTAGGCCTGCGGCGTCACCAGCACCAGGGCGAGCGGCAAGGCGGCGCCGATCGAGAAGGTCGCCGCCGAGGTCAGCGCCGCCTGGATCGGCCGCGCGGTGGTGATTTCGGAAATTCCGAGTTCGTCCTGCGCATGGGCGCCGAGGGCGTCCTTCGCCATCAGCTGCTCCGCAACCTGGCGCGCAAGGTCGGGGGCGATGCCGCGCTTCACATAGATCTGGGTCAGCTCATCGCGCTCGAAGGCCGGCTGGCTTGCCAACTCGGCGCGCTCGCGGGCGAGATCGGCTTGCTCGGTGTCCGATTGCGAGCTGACCGAGACATATTCGCCCGCGGCCATCGACATGGCGCCGGCAACCAATCCCGCGGTACCGGCGACCAGCACGTCGGCGCTGGTGGCCGAAGCCGCCGCCACGCCGACGATCAGGCTCGCAGTCGAGACGATGCCGTCATTGGCCCCCAGCACTGCCGCGCGCAGCCAGCCGATACGCGAAACCAGATGCCGTTCGGTGTGGCGACGGGGCATTGCGCCCTCCCATGCTGATCTGGATCCAGCGCGGAGTCTTATCGCGTTGGAAGACAGACTGAAAGGCGCTTACGCCTCCGGCGGCGCCGAGACAGGGGATTGACCGCACGGTGCGCAGGATCGGCCGCGACCGGATGGGCAACATATGGAAACCTGGTCCAGGCGCCGGCGATCTCCACCGGGTGGTGATTGGCGGCGCGGAACGGGTAGAAATAGGGAATGTCGCGCTCGCTCGTCGGCGCCAGGCGATCGGGCGGCTTCACCTCGTACACGGTGCAGCCGAGCAGCGTGTCGGTGCGGCCCGCAATGAAAGGCAAGAGCGCGGTCGGTTCAGGCGGGCGCAGTCTCGGCGCGGCGCGGGGTCACCAGGGTGATTGCCAGCATCATGGTGGCGAGCGACAGCCAGACCCAGACGGAGTTCTGCTCGCCGAAGATCGCGATGCCCCAGAGCACGCCGAAGAGGGTGACCAGGTTCGAGGTCTGGCTGGTGAAGACCGGGCCGGCGGTCTCGATCAGGTAGACGAAAAGCGAGAAGGCGACGGCGTTGATCAGGCCCAGGCCGAGCAGCGACCATTCCACCTCGGTCCAGGGCCAACCGGGCGCCACGAAGCTGTCGGTGGCGCCCATCACCGGCACCAGCAACAGCGATGCGGCGGCGAACAAAGCGGCGGTGGTGGTGAAGGCGCTGGCGCCGGGCGGTTTCCACAGCGACATCATGATGTTGAACCCGGCGTAGCAGCTCGCGGCGCCGACGCAGGCGAGCACCCAGGGCAGCTGCGCCGGGTCGGGCAGGCTTTCCTGCGGGCCGACCAGCAGCAGGATCGCCAGGATGCCGACGCAGACGCCGGCTGCGCGGCCCGGCGCGAAGCGCTCCAGACGCAACGCCGCCGAGGCGACGAAGGTGATCAGCGGAATGACGGCGAGCGAGATCGACAGGATGCCCGCCGGCACATGCGCCGCCGCATAGAAGAAGATCGCGTTCGGCACCACCATGCCCAGCGCGCCGGCCACCAGATAGAGCAGCAACAGGTCGCGGCTGAGCGGGATCGGCCGCCGGCGCACGAGACAGACCAGGATCAGCGTGCCGCCGGCGCCGAGCGCCTCCCAGAAGGTGATGCTGAAGGGATGGATGCCGGCGGAAGCCGCCACCCGCGCGAGCGAGAAGGACAGGCCCCAGGCCATGCCCATGATGAGCAGGATGACCCAGCCGCGCAGACGCTTGCCCATGCCCTATGCTTCCGGCGGCAAGGCTGGCGCCGGCTGCGCCCTGCGGCGCTCGCGCGCCACCACCGTCTCGCGGTGGACGATGTAGATGCCGCTCGCCACCACCACCAGGCCGCCGACGATGAGATAGGCATCCGGCACCTCGGCGAAGAAGACGAAGCCGAGGATGAATCCATAGACCAGCGCCATGTAGTCGAAGGGAGCAATGACCGAGACCGGCGCGCAGCGGAAGGCGATGGTGATCAGGATCTGGCCGCAGCCGCCCATGAGCCCGATCAGGATGACGACGCTCCACAGCGTCAGATCGGCCGGCCAGGCCCAGGCGAGCTCGGGCGAGACCACGCCCAAGGGCGCCGTCGCCAATCCGGCGAGCGTGGCGAAGACGGTGAAGTAGAAGACGATGGTGCCGCTCTGCTCGGTCGCGGTCAGCCTGCGGATCGAGATCATGGCGAGGGCATAGAACACGGCGGCCAGCAGCGGCACCAGCGCCTCCGGCTGCCAGACGCCGGCGCCCGGCCTGGTCATGATGAGGACGCCCACGAAGCCGACGATGCAGGCCGACCAGCGGCGGATGCCGACCTGCTCCCCCAGAAAGGGGATCGACAGCACGGTGAGGAAGATCGGCCCCGAGAGCCCGAGCGCGATGGCGTCGGAAAGCGGCAGCAGCTTGTAGGAAAGGAAATAGCAATACATCGCCGAGACGCCGAACAGCCCGCGCAGGATGTGGCCGCGCAGGTAGCGCGTGCGCAGGCTGAGCGTACCCTGCGTCAGCATGAAGACGATGATCGGCGCGAAGGCGAAGAGGTTGCGGAAGAAGACCAGCTGGCCGGTGGGAAAGATATCCGACACGCTCTTGATGATCGCATCCATGGCGGTGAAGACCACCACCGCGGCATTGATCAGGATGATGCCGAAGACCGGGCGGTCCTGATGGCGCCGGCCGGAAGGGGCCTTGGGCGTGGCGGTTGCGATGGTCACGGGCGCGCAGAAATCGGCAGTGGAGGGACGGGGCGGCATCCTAGACGGGGCCTTGGTGCGCCGCCACCCCGGGCCGGCGCATGACTGGCATGCGGCACCGCGCCGCGCCCATCGCCTGCCTATCCATTTGGCCTATAGGAAATCCCGCTCTGGCGGTTTGACCGCGGGGTGCCGGTTGGGCCAATTTGAACCCCCGTTCATTCCTCGCGGATGACTGCCATGCCCGAAGCCGCGCCGGCGACAGAGACTCAGCTGAAAATCGCCTTGTGGGCGCTCAACATGCAGCACCGCGTCGCCGATCGCGCCGCCTGGCTGCAATTGCTGGAAGCGCAGATGCTCGACGCCGGGCGCCAGGGCGCCGATCTGCTGGTATTGCCGGAATATGCGAGCGGCCACTGGCTGCAGTGGGCGGAACAGCCGATGACCGGTCCGGTGCTGATGAACCGGATGGCGGCGGAAGGTGCCGCGCTGCTGCCGGAGATCGAGCTGCTGGTCATGCGCCACCGCATCGGCCTCGTCGCCGGTACCATGCCGGTCGCGGCGGCGCGCGACCGCGACCTTGGCAACGTGAACCGCGCCTGGGTGTTGCTGCCCGAGGCGGATGGCACGCTGCGCCGGCTGCATCACGACAAGCTGGTGCCGACGCCGGCGGAGCGCGCGAACGGCGACTGGCCGATCCGGCTGGGCGCGCGGGTGGCGCCGTTCGAGTACCGCGGCGCGCGCGTGGCGGTGCTGATCTGCCTCGACGTCGAGATGCCCGCGGTGGCGGCGAAGCTGCAGGACCAGAAGCTCGATCTGCTGATCGTGCCGTCGATGACCGCGCAGCTTTCCGGCTATCACCGCGTCTTCGATTGCGCCAAGGCGCGCGCCATCGAGTTGTTCTGCGCCGTCGCCGCCGTCGGCGCGATTGGCGAGATGGCGCAGAACCAGGGCGGCAATTGCTCGGGCGCCGCCATGTTCCTGCCCTGCGAGATGCATCTTGGTGCGACCGGGCGCGCCGCCGCGATCGCGCCGCAGAGCAGCGTCGACGGACCGGGTCCGATGTTGGTTGCGGACTTGCCGCTGGCGGCGCTACGCCGTGCCCGCCGGCATGCCGAGGCCTGGCCGGGGCCGTTCGACGGTGCCGAGGTCGAGATCGGTCACGGCGACGCGCCGGTGCCGATCCCGCGCTTCGGTGCCGCGCAGTAGAAGTTCGGGAAGTATCGAGGGTCGGATATGCACACGATCTACAGCGAAGAACACCGCCACCAGGACGGCAATGTCGAGCTGTTCGAAGGCAAGGTGGTGAAGCCGCACGAAATTCCGCGCCGCGCCGAGATCGTGCTCGGCCAGGTGCAGGCGCGCGGGTTGGGCGACGTGGTGGGTCCGCACGATTTCGGCCTCGAGCCCATCCTCAAGGTGCATGATTCCGGCTTCGTCGATTTCCTGCGCAGCTGCTGGGACGAGTGGGTGCAATCGGGGCGCGACTTCGACGCCTTGCCGCATGTCTGGCCGGTGCCGGGATTGCTGCCCGTCGGGATGAAGCGGCGCCGCTGCGAGTCGATCGACGGCAAGCTCGGCTACTACGCCATCGACGCCGGCACGCCGATCGTCGCCGGCACCTGGCGCGCGGTCTATGCCTCGGCCCAGGTGGCTTTGACCGGCCAGCGCCTGGTGGCGACGGGCGAGCGCGCGGCTTTTGCCCTCTGCCGGCCGCCGGGACATCATGCGGGGAGCAATTTCTACGGCGGCTATTGCTTCCTCAACAACGCGGCGATCGCGGCCCAGGCCTTCCGCGACGCCGGCGCGAAGAAGGTGGCGATCCTCGACGTCGATTATCACCACGGCAACGGCACGCAGGAGATCTTCTACAGCCGCAACGACGTGCTCACCATCTCCATCCATGCTGATCCACGCCAGGAATTCCCCTATTTCCTCGGCCATGCCGACGAGCACGGCCACGGCCTGGGCGAGGGGCATCACATGAACCTGCCGTTGCCCTGGGGCAGCGCCTGGGATGCCTACGAGGCGGCGCTCGACAAGGCGGTGCGGCGCATCACCGATGACAGCGTGGAAGTACTCGTCGTCTCGCTCGGTCTCGATACGTTCGAGCACGACCCGATCTCGCGCTTCAAGCTGCGCCACGAGGACTACCTCGCCATGGGCCGCAAGATCGCCCGCTGCGATCTGCCGACGCTGTTCGTGATGGAAGGCGGCTACGCCGTCGACGCGCTCGGCATCAACACGGTCAACGTGCTCGAGGGATTCGAGCAGGGGTGAGGGGCGCCCCGCCCCGCATCATTCCGTGCGGTAGGACGATGGACCCCGGCTCAGGGCCGGGGCGACGAAGGTAATTGGAGCGGTGCGCGCGAAATCTCGGGAATCTCCGCCGCCTCCGCCTTCATGTCGAACTTCAACTGCGCGGCGGCGATGTCGGCGCGGTGGTCGATGGCCCAGGCGGCAAGCGCGGAGACGGGATTGAGCAGCGAGCGGCCGAGTCCGGTCAGCTCGTAGTCGACGCGCGGCGGCACCGAGGGGAAAACCGTGCGCGTCACCAGC
>JAEUKU010000036.1 GCA_016794075.1 Rhodospirillaceae bacterium | reverse complement strand
GCCGAGCCCGGTCTCCTATCTGCGCCTTGGCCCGCATCACTGGAGCTGCGGCTACAACGCCTTCGGCATCCAGAACCGCGAGGCGGCAATCCGCGTCTGCCCGTCGCCGGAGCGCGACCCGGCGCGCAAGGGCCAGGCGTTCAACCTGGAGATCCGTATCCCCGACGGCACCGCCAGCCCCTATATGGTGATCGGCGCGCTGGTCAATGCCGGCCTGGCCGGCATCCGCGAGAAGCTGCCGCTGCCGCCCGCCGTGGATCGCGACCCATCCGACCTTAGCGAGGCGGAGCGGGCGAAGCTCGGCATTGTCGCGTTGCCGTCCTCCTTGGGCGAGGCGCTCGACGCGCTGGCCGAGGACAAGGTGGCGCGCGGCTGGATGTCGCCGACCTTCTTCGAGGCCTATGGCGCGGTGAAGCGCATGGAGATCTCGATGTTCGCCGACAAGAGCCCGGAACATATGTGCGAGCGCTACCTCAATGCCTACTGACATCGCCATCGATCTAAAGCTCATCGATCATCACTGCCACGGCGTGTCGCCGGCGGAGCTGGACTGGAAGGGCTTCCAGGCCATGTTCAGCGAAAGCTACCTGCCGCCGCCGGAGGGCACCACCGAGTTCCAGAAGCCGCTCGGCCTGGTCATCCGCCGCTTCTGCGCGCCGCTGCTTGACCTCGAGCCGCTGGCCAGCGGCCAGGCCTATGTCGAGCGGCGGCTGGCGCTGGGCGCGGCGGAGGTCAATCGACGTTTCCTCACCGCGAGCGGGCTCGATTCCCTGCTGATCGATACCGGCCACCGCTCCAACGCGATCCTGGGCTGGCAGGAGATGGGCAAGGTTGCGGGCCGCCCGGCGCATGAAGTGGTGCGCATCGAGGCGGTGGCGGAGGAGGTGGCGAAGACCGGCGTCTCGGCCGCCGACTTTCCAGACGCCTTCGCCGCCGAACTGGACAAGCGCGCGGCAGGGGCGGTGGGGTTGAAAACCATCGTCGCCTATCGCGTCACCTTCAAGATCGACCAGAGCGCGCCGGAGAAGGGCGAGGTCGTGAAGGCCGCCGGCGCCTGGTTCGCCAAGGCCGCCGAAGCGAAGCGCTGGCGCCTGGAGGATGCGACCATCATCCGTCACGGATTGTGGATCGGCGCCGAGATCTGCCGGGCGCGCAAGATCCCGCTGCAGGTCCATGTCGGCTTCGGCGACCCCGACATCTATATGCATGCCTGCGACCCGACGCATTTCACCGATTTCATCGCCGCGTTGGAGAAGTGGAAGGTCGCGATCACCTTGCTGCACTGCTACCCGTTCCAGCGCGAGGCCGGGTGGCTGTCCGAAATCTTCCAGAACGTCTACTACGACGTCGGCTGCATCCAGAACTATACCGGCCCCAGCTCGGCCGACATTTTCGGCGAGGCGCTGGAAATGGGGAAGTTCTCCAAGCAGCTCTATTCCTCGGACGCCTTCGGCCTGTCGGAGCTCTACTACCTGGGCCAGAAGCTGTTCCGCAAAGGCATCAAGCAGCGCCTCGACCGCTGGATCGCCGAGGATTTCTGCACGATCAAGGAAGCCGACGAGATCGTGCGCCTGATCGCGGCGGAGAACGCGCGACGCATCTATCCGGTGGGTGAGCCATGAGCTACGGACTCGAGCACTTCATCGCCGATTGCGAGGCGGCCGCCGCGGCCAATGCCGAGGCCGCGGATTGCGTGACGGCGGCGCTGCCGCTGATGGAGCGGCTGCTTGACGGCGACAGGTCCTTCCTGGAGCCGGAGCATTTCCGTTCCGACCCCGACCACTACGCGCGCAACGCCATCTATGTCGCGGCGGATGAGCGGATGTCGCTCTTCGCGCTGGTGTGGCTGCCCGGCCAATGGACGCCGGTGCACGATCACGGGACCTGGGGCGTGGTCGGCATCCTGCAGGGCGCGCTGGAGGAGCGCAGCTACATGTCGGAGGGCGCGATCGCGCGCGATGACGACATCCATTTGAAGCGCGGCGGCGTGGTGCTCCTGAAGGAGAAGTCCGTCACCAGCTTCGTGCCGAATCCCGACCACATCCACATGACCGGCGTGCCGGAGAGCCGCGCGATGGCGGTCAGCCTGCATCTCTACGGCCGCAACATGAACTCGTTCCACATCTATGACGTGGCGCGGGGCACGCGCCGCCTGATCAACGTCCCGCATCAGAAAAGCTGAGAGCCATCCATGTCGCAATCGCTGAGCCGCGAAATCCCCCTGGTCCCGCGCGAGAGCGCGCTGCTGTTCATCGACGTGCAGAACTTCTGCGCCAGGCGCGACGGCGGCGAGTTCAAGGGCCTGCCGGAGGCGGAGTTCCAGGCCAAATACGGCTGGTTCCTGCGCGAGATGCAGCACCGCGTCATTCCCAACATGCAGCGCCTGCAGGCGGCGTTCCGCAAGGCCAGGATCGAGGTGATGTACACCACCATCGAAAGCCTGACCAAGGACGGCCGCGATCGTTCGCTCGACTACAAGATCACCGGCTTCAATGTGCCCAAAGGGTCCTGGGACGGCAAGGTGATCGACGAGCTGGCGCCCGGCGACGACGAGATCGTGTTCCCGAAATCCTCCTCCAGCGTCTTCGTCTCGACCCATATCGACTACGTGCTGCGCAATCTCGGCGTGAAGCAGCTGGTGCTGTCCGGCATCGTCACCGACCAATGCGTCGAATCCGCGGTGCGCGACGCCTGCGATCTCGGCTATCTGGTGACGCAGGTCACCGATGCCTGCCTGACCTATACCCAGGAACGCCACGACAATTCGCTGCGCACCATCAAGGGCTATTGCCGCCAGCGCACGGTCGACCAGGTGATCGCCGAGCTCGTCTAGGCCGCGGCGCGGCGTGGAGCAACAAGGAGACAATACATGAGCAAGCAGGCGCTGGTACTCATCGACATCCAGAACGACTACTTCCCCGGCGGCAGATGGACGCTGAGCGGCATGGAGGCGGCGGCGGACAATGCGGGGCGGCTGCTTGCGGCGTTCCGCAGCCGCGGCGACCTCGTCGTCCATGTGCGGCATGAGGACACCAGCGACGACGCGGCGTTCTTCGCAGCCGGCAGCGAAGGTGCCGCCATCCATGCCAAGGTCGCGCCGAAGGCGGGCGAGACGGTGATCGTGAAGCACCACGTCAATGCCTTCCGCGACACGCCGCTCAAGGACATCCTCGACCGCAACGGCATCACCGCGGCTGTCTTCTGCGGCGCCATGAGCCATATGTGCGTCGATGCAGCGGTGCGCGCGGCTGGGGATTTCGGCTATGAATGCACCGTGGTCCACGACGCCTGCGCCACGCGCGACCTGGAATT
>JAEUKU010000312.1 GCA_016794075.1 Rhodospirillaceae bacterium | reverse complement strand
GAGTCTGAGCGACGCGGCGGAGGCCTTCGTCACCAATTCGCTGCTCGAAGTGATGCCGCTGCGCCGCATCGACGGCAAGGAACTGCCCATCGGCCCCGTCACCAAGCAGGTGATGGAGGCCTATACGGCGCTGACGCCGCGATAGGCTTAGCGGACGACCGTGCCCCAGAGATCGTATTCGTCGGCTTCGTCGATCTCGACCTGCACGATGTCGCCGGATTTCAATTTCGTCTCGCCGTCGAGATAGACGTTGCCATCGATCTCGGGCGCGTCCGCCGGCGAGCGGCCGGTAGCGCCGTCGGCGTCCACTTCGTCGATCAGCACCGGCAGGGTGCGGCCAACCTTAGCGGCCATGCGCTCCTCGCTGATCTGGCGCTGGGCTTCCATGAAGCGGTCGTAGCGGTCCTGCTTCTCGTCCTCGTCCACCAACTCGCCGAGCGCATTGGCCGCAGCGCCTTCGACCGGCTCGTATTTGAAGCAGCCGACGCGGTCGAGCTTCGCTTCGTAGAGCCAGTCCAGCATCTCGTCGAACTCGGCCTCGGTCTCGCCGGGGAAGCCGACGATGAAGGTCGAGCGGATGGTGAGGTCGGGGCAGATCTCGCGCCACTTGGCGATGCGGCCCAGCACCTTCTCCTGGTTGGCCGGGCGGCGCATCGCCTTTAGCACGCGCGGGGAGGCATGCTGGAACGGGATATCGAGATAGGGGAGGATCTTGCCCTCCGCCATCAGCGGAATGACCTCGTCCACATGCGGGTAGGGATAGACGTAGTGCAGACGCACCCAGATGCCCAATTGCGAGAGGGCCTGGCAGAGCTCGGTCATGCGCGCCTTGATAAGGTCGCCGCGCCACAGGCTCTCGGCATATTTGATGTCGACGCCATAGGCGCTGGTGTCTTGCGAGATGACCAGCAGTTCCTTCACGCCCGCCTTGGCCAGGTTCTCGGCCTCCACCAGCACGTCGCGCGCCGGGCGGCTGACCAGATCGCCGCGCAAGGACGGGATGATGCAAAAGGTGCAACGATTGTTGCAGCCCTCTGAAATTTTAAGATAAGCGTAGTGCCGTGGCGTCAGGCGCAGACCCTGCGGCGGGACCAGGTCGACGAAGGGATCATGCTTCGGCGGCACCGCCTGGTGCACGGCGGCGACCACGGATTCGTATTGCTGCGGGCCGGTCACCGACAGCACGCCGGGATGCACCGAACGGATCGCCTGCTCATTGCCGCCCATGCACCCGGTGACGATGACCTTGCCGTTCTCCTTCAGCGCCTCGCCGATCGCGTCCAAGGATTCCTGCTTGGCGCTGTTGAGGAAGCCGCAGGTGTTGACGATGACCACGTCGGCGTTGTCATAGGAATCCGAGACGACATAGCCCTCCGACCGCAGCTTCGTCAGGATACGCTCGGAATCCACCAGCGCCTTGGGGCAGCCGAGGCTGACGATGCCGACCTTCGGCACGCTCTTGTTGGGGCTCGTCTTCATGCGGTCTCTGAAACAGGTAGGGGACGATAAGTGGCGCCCCGATCAGGCGGGGTCCTATCCCGAAAGCCGAATGGACGCAAGCGCTTGGCCTGCAAGGCTGACAGGACATGGCGGCAGGGCGAAGCGGCGTAGCGCAAGAATCTGATTTTGCAGGAGATTGACCTCCACCGGGCCGTCATCCCGGCCGACCCTCGGGCTTGCCCCCGAGGGGAGCGCGGGGATCCACCGTGCCACCGCAAGGGCCGAGGAACTTCAGGCACCGCCCGTGCGGCGGAGACGTGGATCCCGGGGCGAGCCCGGGATGACGAAGAGAGGGGGTGCACCGCAAACATCGGCCTCAACGCGACCGTTGTCCGCTTTACGGACTCGGCTCTCCTGCCTATAACCCAAAGCGTTGTTAACACTCGTTTTGGCGGCGCCCGCAATGTTCGACGTGAAGTGGATTCGCGACAACCCGGAAGCCTTCGACCAGGGCCGCGCCCGGCGCGGCTTGGCGCCGCTGTCGGCTGAGATCATCGCCCTCGACGCCAAGCGCCGCGCCGCGCAGACCGCGTGGCAGGAAATGCAGGCGAAGCGCAACGATCTCTCCAAGCAGATCGGCCAGCTGAAATCGAAGGGCCAGGACGCCGCCCCGATCATGGCCGAGGTCGCCGGCCTCAAGGACAAGATGGCGGCGGCGGAATCCGAGGAGAAGGAACTGGCCGAGGCGCTGGAAGCCCTGGTCGCCAGCCAGCCGAACCTGCCCGCCGCCGACGTGCCGGAGGGCCTGGACGAAAAGAGCAACCGCGAGGAGCGGGTGGTCGGCGGCAAGCCCAACATGGCCTTCGCGCCCAAGCAGCATTTCGAGCTGGGCGAAGCACTCGGCCTGATGAGCTTCGAGGATGCCGCCAAGCTGTCCGGCGCGCGGTTTGTCGTGCTCAAGGGCGCTCTGGCGCGGCTGGAGCGCGCCTTGGCGCAGTTCATGCTGGACCTGCACACGACGGAAAACGGCTATACCGAGGTCGCACCGCCTTTCCTGGTGCGCGACGCGGCGCTTTACGGCACCGGCCAGCTGCCGAAATTCGCCGAGGACCAGTTCGTCACCACCCAGGGCCTGTGGCTGATTCCGACCTCGGAGGTGCCGCTGACCAATCTCGCATCCGACGAGATCATCGACGAGGCCGCCTTGCCCTGGCGCTTCACCGCGCTGACGCCTTGCTTCCGCTCCGAGGCGGGTGCCTCCGGCAAGGACACCCGCGGCATGATCCGTCAGCATCAGTTCCTGAAAGTGGAGCTGGTGTCGATCGCCCATCCCGACCATTCGGACGCGGAGCACACGCGCATGACCGCCTGCGCGGAAGAGGTGCTGAAGCGCCTCGGCCTGCCATACCGGGTCATCACACTATGCACGGGAGACATGGGTTTCTCGGCGCAAAAGACTTACGACATCGAGGTCTGGCTGCCGGGCCAGGACGCCTATCGCGAAATCTCCAGCTGCTCCAATTGCGGCGAGTTCCAGGCCCGGCGGATGAAAGCGCGCTGCCGCAAGGCGGGCGAGAAAAATACGCGCTTCGTGCACACGCTGAACGGCTCAGGCCTCGCCGTCGGCCGCACTCTGGTCGCAATCCTGGAAAACTATCAGCAGGCGGACGGGTCGATCGCCATTCCCGCCGCCTTGCGTCCCTACATGAATGGCCTGGAAAAGATCGCCAAAGCAAATGCCTGAGTCCCTGCCGAAGCTGTCCAAGGCCCGCATCCTGGTTTCCAACGATGACGGTATCCACGCGCCCGGACTGAAGCTGCTCGAGCGGGTGGCGCGGTCGCTGTCCGACGACGTCTGGGTCATCGCCCCCGAAGCCGAGCAGAGCGGGGCCAGCCACGGCCTGACGCTGCGCCGGTCGCTGGCGCTGCACAAGGTCGGGCGCCGGCGCTACGCGGTCGGCGGCACGCCGTCGGACAGCGTGCTGATGGCGGTGAAGCACATCATGACCGACAAGGCGCCGGACCTGGTCCTGTCCGGCGTCAATCGCGGCGCCAATCTCGGCGAGGACATCATCTATTCCGGCACCGTGGCGGCGGCGCGCGAGGCGGCGCTGCTTGGCATTCCGTCGATTGCCTTCAGCCAGGTGCGCAAGGGCGACTACCTCCCTTGGAAGACGGCGGAGACCTTCGCGCCCGGGATCATCCGCAAGCTCTATGCCGCGCCGTGGCCGAAGGGTGTGCTGATGAATGTCAACTTCCCGCCGGTGCTGCCGAACGAGGTGACGGGGATCAAGGTGGCGCCGCAGGGCCGCCGCGTCGAACACACGCAGATCACCCGGATGAAAGACCCGGCCGGGCGCGACATGCTGTGGATCGGCGACTTCCCCAGTGACGACCCGCTGGAGCACGCGACCGACCTCGGCGCCATCCTCGACCGCATGGTCTCGGTGACGCCGCTCCATTGCGACCTGACTCACGGCGCGACGCTGCAGAAGATCGCCGGCCTGTTCGGCAAGCCGAAGCGGGCGGGCAGGGCGAAGCGCCGATGAGCCTGCATGCGCGCAAGATCCGCCTGATCATGAATCTGCGCCGCGCCGGCATCACCGACACGCGGGTGCTGGCGGCGCTGGAGCGGATTCCGCGCGAGACCTTCGTGCTGCCGCACTTCCACGACCAGGCCTATGAGGACCAGGCCCTGCCCATCGCCCAGGGCCAGACCATCAGCCAGCCGCAGATCGTGGCGCTGATGACCGAGGCGCTGCAGGTGGAGAAGTCGCACAAGGTGCTGGAGATCGGCACCGGCTCCGGCTACCAGGCGGCCGTGCTCTCGCGCCTGGCGCGCCGCGTCTATACCATCGAGCGCTTCGCCTCGCTGCTGAAGGAGGCCGAGGCGCGCTTTCATGCGCTGCGCATCCACAACATCACCTCGAAGGTCGCCGATGGTGCCAAGGGCTGGAAGGAGCAGGCGCCGTTCGATCGCATCATCGTGACGGCGGCGGCCGATAGCGTGCCGCAGAGCCTGCTCGACCAGCTGGCCGAGGGCGGCATCATGGTGATCCCGGTCGGCGCCGAGCGCGGCGACCAGGTGCTGCTGCGCCTGACCAAGACGCCGGACGGCGTCATGCAGGAGGTGCTGACCGAAGTGCGCTTCGTTCCCCTGGTCGGCGGGGCGCTGCCGGAAGACGAAATGCGGCCGGTCCGCACGATGCAGGGCGCGTGAGCGGATGATGACGAAGCGTCGCGCCGTGCGATCCGGATTGCTGGCTGTCGCCTTGCTCGGCCTTGCCGGCTGCCAGCAACCGGGCGGCCTGTTCGCCCAGCCGGCGGCGCCGGGCCCGGTCGTCGCTTCTGGCCAGAACTTCGGTGAGGTGGTGAACGGCCAATATGTCGTCGCCCCGGGCGACACCGTCGCGGTGGTGTCGGAGCGGACCAATACGCCCATCCGCACGCTGATCGACCTCAACAAGCTGACGCCGCCCTACGCGCTGCACGCCGGCCAGCGCCTGACCCTGCAGCCGCGCGGCGACTA
>JAEUKU010000295.1 GCA_016794075.1 Rhodospirillaceae bacterium | reverse complement strand
GCGGCGGAATCACCTTGACGGCCCGGCTTGCCTTCTCTAAAACCCGCGCGACCCGGCCGGTGGGCTTGACCCGCCGGCCTCTAAGTATTTGATCGAGAAGGATTCCGTCATGGCGCGGCGTTGCGATATCACTGGCAAGGGTGTCCTGGTGGGCAATCATGTCAGCCATGCCAACAACAAGACCAAGCGGCGCTTCCTGCCGAACCTGCAGGCGACCAGCCTGCTCAGCGATGCGCTGAACCAGATGGTGAAGCTGCGCCTGACCACGAACGCGATCCGCACCATCGAGCACAATGGCGGCCTCGACGCCTACCTGCTGTCGACGCCCGACGCCAAGCTGCCGGCCGATGCGCGCCGCCTGAAGCGCCGCATCGAGAAGGCCAGCGCGCGTCTCGCCGCGTAAGGTTCCCTCGGCTGCGCCTGGGCGTGGCTTGGGGCTGAGTTCGAACAACCCGCGCGGCCGCAAGGTCCCGCGGGTTTTTCGTGGGTAGGTGATGCCGCGGGCGCGACCCGCTGCCACCATCATCCGCATCGGGCATCTCCCGGGGCGCGGATGAATTGAGCGTCGTGACTGAACCATAGCCTTTCGGCTCGCCCGGGCTGTCATCCCGGAGACCGAGGAAGGGAGCCAAATGTTCGCCGATCTGGTGGCGGGGCTGAACGCCCTGCCGACCGAAGCGATGCTCGTCATCGAGCTCGCCGTCGTTTTCAGCCTCATCCCGCTGGTGCTGCGCCCGTTCGGCGCCGCCGGCATGTTCATCTTCATCGGCATCGGCATCGTCGCCGCCAATGTCCAGGTGCTGAAGGCGGCGAGCTTCGCCTTCTATGCGGCCCCCATTCCTTTGGGCACCGTCGCCTTCTCGGCGACCTATATCGCCACCGACGTGCTGACCGAGTATTACGGCCGCGCGGTCGCCAAGAAGGCGGTGTGGCTCGGCTTCTCCGCCATGCTGCTGATGACGGTGATGATGCTCCTCGCCATGGGCTACCAGCCGATGAGCGCGGAGGAGGCGGCCGCCTCCGGCATGGACTGGGCGCTGCCCAACGCCGACCACATCGCCGCCCTCTACATGCCGCAGGCGACGCTGCTGATCGCGGGGTTGAGCTCCTATCTCATCAGCCAGTTCAACGACATCTTCGTGTTCCAGAAGATCCGGCAATGGACCGGGCCGGGCGCGCTCTGGGCGCGGGCCTGCGGCTCCACGGCGGTCTCGGCGCTGATCGACAACATCGTGTTCTCGACCCTGGCCTGGATGGTGTTCCCCTGGCTGCTGGGCCAGCACGACCAGGTGGTGGATCTGCACACGCTGATCTTCACCTTCATCCTCGGCACCTACTGGATCCGCCTGGTGATGGCGTTGTTCGAGGCGCCGTTCATCTATGCCGCGCGCTGGTTCCTGCCCGATGCCGACCGCCGCGACTATGAAGCGCGCGACAGCGACGCGCTGGCGGTGCCGGCGTGACGGCCTCGGTCCCGCCACCTGCTCAGCCCGTCATGGCATGGCTTGGCCATGCCATCCACGAGTTTCAATGGGCGAGACTGTGCGGGTGCGAGCAAACTCGTGGATGCCAGGGCCAAGCCCTGGCATGACGCCGGAATGGACAACGAGAAGAGATGACTCTCACCTACCCCAACTTCGCCTTCGACATCACCGCCACCGATCCGGCCGGCAGCCGCGCGCGGGTGGGGCGGCTGGCGACGCCGCACGGCGTGCTGCAGACCCCAGCCTTCATCTTCTGCGCCACCAAGGCGGCGATGAAGGCGGCCTCGCCCGCCATGCTGCGCGACGAGAAGACAACCATCATCCTTTCCAACACCTATCACCTGATGCTGCAGCCGGGCGCCGACCTGGTGGAGAAGATGGGCGGGCTGCACCGCTTCATGGGCTGGGACGGGCCGATGCTGACCGATTCAGGCGGCTTCCAGATCTTCAGCCTCGGCCACGGCTCGGTCGCCGACGAGATCAAGGGCCGGCGCGAGATCGCGCGGCCGAAGACGCTCCTGAAGATCAGCGAGAAGGGGGCCGCCTTCCGCTCCTATATCGACGGCAGCAAGCATCTGCTGACCCCCGAAGGCTCGATCGACATCCAGCGCAAGCTCGGCGCGGATCTCATCGTCACCTTCGACGAATGCACGCCGTTCCATTCCGACCGCACATACACCGAGCGCTCGCTGCGCCTCTCCAACCGCTGGGCCGATCGCTGCATCGCCGAGTTCGAGCGCGGGCATACAGGCAGGCAGGCGCTCTACGGCATTCTGCAGGGCGGCATCTACGAGGACCTGCGCCATGAGGCGGCGGAATTCGTGAATTCGCGGCCCTTCTTCGGCAACGCCGTCGGCGGCACGCTCGGCGGCAACACGGCGCAGATGGACGAGGTCGTCGGCTACGCGATGGCGAAGCTCGACCGCACGCGCCCCACCCATCTGCTCGGCATCGGCGGCATCCGCGACATCTTCGCCGGTGTCGCGCAGGGCATCGACAGCTTCGATTGCGTGAGCCCGACCCGCATCGCCCGCCATGGCGCCGCGCTGATGCCCGGCGTGAAGGGCGAGCGCGTCAACCTGCGCAACGCCCGCTTCCGCGAGGACCCGGCTCCGGTGGACGAAACCTGCGGCTGCTATTGCTGCCGCAATTTCAGCCGCGCCTATCTGCACCACCTGCTGAAAGCGGAGGAGCTGCTCGGCCTGCAATTGCTGACCCAGCACAACATCGCGGTGATGAACCGGCTGACCCGCGAGATCCAGGCGGCGATCCCCGAGGGCAGGCTGGGCGAGCTGCGGAAGAGGTGGGTGGCGGAGTAGAGGCTAGTTTCGAACATCGTGCTCCTGCACCCGCCTTCCCCACCTTCCCCCCTTGCGGGGGAAGGGTGGGAAGGGGGGGTGATGCAGCGCCAGGTGTCGCCCAACCTATGCTCCCATCGAAACCGCCGATTTGCCGCCGCCCGCGCCGCCGTGCCAGGATGTGACGCATTCATGACGCTCCTCCGAACGGCTTTCCTTTGACCCTCTCCCTGACCTGGACCCTGCTCGTGCTGCTGGCGGCGGTGATGCATGCCGGCTGGAACGTGCTGGTCAAGTTCGGCAACGACGCTTTGGTCAACATGACCCTGATCATGACCATGGCCGGTCTGATCGCGCTCGTCTTCGTGCCCTTCGTGAACTTCCCGGACCAGCCGAGCTGGATATTCCTGTTCGGCTCGCTCGCCACCCATGTCGGCTATTACATCTTCCTGCTGCTGGGCTATCGCTACGGCAATCTGTCGCTGGTCTATCCGACGGCGCGCGGCTCGGCGCCGCTGCTGGTCGCCATCACCTCCTGGGCCTTCGTCGGCGAGGCGCTGTCGAGCATGGAAATGGCCGGCGTTGCCGCCATCTCGATCGGCATTTTCAGTCTGGCGGTCGACCGCGCCGGCGACGCCAAGCACAACTGGCGCGCCGTGATCTTCGGCCTGCTGACGGGCTTGAGCATCATGGGCTACACGCTGTGCGACGGGCAGGGCGTGCGCGTCGCCGGCGACAAATGGGGCTATATCGTCTGGCTGTTCGTGCTGGACGCGCCGGCGCTGCTGCTCATCTGCCTGGCCTTGCGCGGGCAGAAGCTGTTCTCGCTCGCCGCCCGGCACTGGCGCGTGGGTGCGCTCGGTGGCGCGCTCTCGATGGCCGCCTACGGCATCGCCATCTATGCGATGAGCCAGGCCTTCATGGCCCAGGTGGCGGCCCTGCGTGAGACCAGCGTGATCTTCGCCGCGATCCTCAGCGCCTTCATCCTGAAGGAGCGCTTCCACCCCCGCCGCTACGCCTCCGTCGGCCTGGTGGCCTTGGGCGCGGTGCTGCTGCATTAGCAGTCGGAGTTTGCGGCTGCCCCCGCCCTAACCCTCCCCCTGAAGGGGGAGGGGATTTGATTCGCCCCCTCCACCCGAAGGGGGAGGGCTGGGGAGGGGGCGGCAAGCGAAAAATGCCTGAAGCCTACGCCGCGAACTTGACGCTCTTGATGTGGTCGCCCTGCTTCAGCGCATGCATCACCTCGAGGCCCTCGACCACACGGCCGAACACCGTGTGGTTGCCGTCGAGATGCGGCTGCGGTTCCAGCACCAGGAAGAACTGCGAGCCGCCGGTGTCGCGGCCGCGATGGGCCATGGAGAGCGAGCCTTCCAGGTGCTTGTGCGGGTTGCCCTTCAATTCGCAGGCGATCTCCCAGCCCGGGCCGCCGGAGCCGGTGCCGTTCGGGCAGCCGCCCTGGGCGACGAAACCCGGGATGACGCGGTGGAAGGTGAGGCCGTCATAGTAGCCGTCCTTCGCCAGGGTGTAAAAGTTGGCCACCGTGTTCGGCGCCACGTCCGGATAGAACTCGATGGTGATGTCGCCGCGATCGGTCGCCATCACCGCCTTGGTCAGCGTCTTCAGCTTCTCCGGCGCGATGTCGTGGACTTTCAGCTTGGCCATGTCGGTCTCCATGCGGGAAAGGCCCTTGGTAGCGGCGCCTTGCCCCGCTGTCGACCTTATTTCTTGCGGCCGATGAGGGCGGCGAACTCGGCCACCAGATCCTCGTAGAGCTGCCGCTTGAACGGCACGATGAGGCCCGGAATCTCTTCCAGCTCGGCCCAGCGCCAGGAGGAAAATTCCGGGTGCTCGGTCTCGATGTCGATGTCGCGGTCATCCCCCAGGAAGCGGAAGGCGAACCATTTCTGCTTCTGCCCGCGATAGCGGCCCTTCCAGATCTGCGGCACCAGTTCGACCGGCAGGTCGTATTGCAGCCAGTGTTTGCTTTCGCCGATATAGCGGGCGCGGTCGGTGCCGATCTCCTCCTTCATCTCGCGCCAGGCGGCGGCCAGCGGCTCCTCGCCCTTGTCGATGCCACCCTGCGGCATCTGCCAGGCCGGGCCGGGATTGTCTATGCGCTGGGCGACAAAGACCTGGTCGCGCTGGTTGAGCAGCACGATGCCGACACCGGGTCGGTAGGGCAGCTTGGCGATCTCCGCCTCGCTCATGGGCCTGGGCGCCGATTTCTTGGCCATGGAAGCCGTGCCGGATGGGGTTTTCGCGTCGGAAGGAAGCGTTGCTAGTTTTCGACCAAGGCGCTCGCCGGCACAAGCACGATTTCCGAGGCGCCGACGCGGGCCAGATCCTCGGCCAGACCGATCGCGACTTCAGCCGGTCCGATCGCCAGGGCAGCACCCCGTTGCCGCGCCAAGGTCCGCAACGCCATGGCATCGCGCGCCAGCGCGTTGGCGGCGACCTGGTCCGGGAACACGCGGTCGGCGGCGACGGTCAGCGGTGCGGTGACAGGCAGGCCCACCGCAATCCAGCCGCCTGCCTGCAGCCGCTCCAGAATCGGCGTCAGCGCCGCCGCGTCGCCGAGAAAGGCATCGGTGATCGAAATGGCGACGCCGGCCGCTTTCGGCGCGCGTGCGAGCGTGGCGTCCAGCCGGCGCAGATTCTCCTGCGGTCCGAGTTCGGCCAGCAACCGGCTTTCCCCGGCATCCGCTGGAGCGGCCTCCAGGCTTTCCGTCGTGCCGAGGTGAAGGTCGATCAGCGCCTCGTGGCCGTAGGCCCGGGCGGCGGCGATCCAATCCTCCAGCTCGGCGCTGGCCGGATCGAAGCTCAGGCTGACCTCGGGCGGCAAGGCC
>JAEUKU010000293.1 GCA_016794075.1 Rhodospirillaceae bacterium | reverse complement strand
TTCTCGGTGGTCGAGCCGGTGCAGGCGGCGGCATGGTCGAGCCCGGCCGCACGGATCACGTCGATGCCGCGATGGATCGAGGCGATCCAGGCCGAGCAGGAGAACGGATGCACGATGCCGGTGGTGCCGAGGATGGAAATGCCGCCCTCGATGCCGAGGCGCGGATTCCAGGTCTGCCTGGCGAGGTCCGCGCCGCCGGGCACGGAGATCTCGATTTCCACGTCGGGCTCGGCGCCGTGCGCGACAGCGACCTCCTCGATCACCTCCGCCATCATCCGGCGCGGCACCGGGTTGATCGCCGGCTCGCCGACCTCGACCGGCAGGCCTGGCCGCGTCACCGTGCCGACGCCGGGCCCGGCCTTGAAATGGATGCCGCTGCCGCGCGGCAGGGCCTTCACCTTGGACTGGATGGTGGCGAGGTGGGTGACGTCGGGATCGTCGCCGGCATCCTTGACGATGCCGGCCATGGCCCAGCCCTTCCCCGCGCGGCGCAGGGCGAGGGCGAAGCTCGGCTGCTCGCCCTTCGGCAGGGTGATGTCGACCGGATCCGGGAATTGGCCGGTGACGAGGGCGGTAAAGGCAGCCTTGGTCGCGGCGGTGGCACAAGCGCCGGTGGTCCAGCCGCGCCGCAACGGGCCTTCTGGCTTGCGGGTCATGGCGCTATTCTAGGCGTTGGCGTCCGAATCTGGCTAGTCGCCGGTCGCGGGGGCCTTAGGATCGCCGCATGAACGATTTGCTGAACACGCTCCCCGGGATCGAGCCCGGCTGGGTCTGGCTCACCGGCGCCGGTCCGGGAACGACCGGTCTCCTGACTCTTCTGGCCCTGCGTGGCCTGCAGAGCGCGGACGTCGTGGTCTATGACGCCCTGGTCGACCAGGACGTGCTCAAACTGGCGCGGCCGGGTGCCGTCCTCGAATATGCCGGCAAGCGCGGCGGCAAGCCCTCGGCCAAGCAGCCGGACATCTCGCTGCGCCTGGTGCAGCTGGCGCGCGAGGGCAAGCGTGTGCTGCGGCTGAAAGGCGGCGACCCCTTCGTCTTCGGCCGTGGCGGTGAGGAGGCCCTGACCCTGGTCGAGGCCGGCATTCCCTTCCGCGTGGTGCCAGGGGTGAGCGCCGGCATCGGCGGCCTGGCCTATGCCGGCATTCCGGTCACCCATCGCGACTGCAACCACGCGGTCACCTTCATCACCGGCCACGATGCGAGCGGCATCATGCCGGAGGCGGTGGACTGGGCCGCCATCGCGCGCGGCTCGCCTGCCATCGTGCTCTATATGGCGCTGAAACATATCGCGCAGATTTCCGGGCGCCTGATGGCGGAGGGCCGGCAGGCCGGCGAGCCCGTCGCGGTGGTGAGCAAGGCGACGACCGCTGAGCAGCGGGTGCTGGAAACCACGCTCGGCGCCTGCGCCGCCGACATCTCGCAAAGCGGTATCGAGCCGCCGGCCATTGTCGTAATCGGCGAGATCGTGCGCCTGCGCGCGGCGCTGGATTGGCTGGGCGCGATGCGGGGCCGCGCGCTGAAGCCCGACCCGCTCGGCCTGCGTCGGCAGGGTCAGACGGGATAGATGATTCGATGACCGCGCGCGGGGCGATCATCGCGGCGGCGGCCTCGGGCAGCGGCAAAACCACAGTCACGCTGGCCCTGCTGGCGCTGTTGGCGCGGCGCGGATACCGCGTCGCCTCCTGCAAGGTGGGGCCGGACTATATCGATCCGGCCTTCCACGCGCGGATGACGGGACGACCCTGCTACAATCTGGACGGCTGGGCGATGCGGCCGGGGACGGTCGCAACACTTACGGCCCGCGCAGCGCAGGCTGCGGATCTCCTGCTCGTCGAAGGCGTCATGGGATTGTTCGACGGCGCGCCGACGACCGGCGAAGATCTCGCGGCGTTGGCGCCCGGCTCGACGGCGGAGATCGCCGCCATGCTCGGCCTGCCGGTCGTGCTGGTGCTGCGCGCCAAGGGCATCGGCGCCACGGCGGCCGCCCTGCTCGACGGCCTCAAGCGGCATCATCCGGCGGTCGACGTAGCCGGCGTCATCTTCAACGAGGTCGGCGGCGCGCGGCATCGCGACATGCTTGCGCGTGCCGCCTTGCGCGCCGGGATCGACGTGCTGGGCAACCTGCCCGGCTTTGACGATCTGGCGCTGCCCAGCCGGCATCTCGGCCTGGTCCAGGCGGAGGAGCAGGACGACCTGGCCGCCTATGCGGCGCGCCTGGTCGACCGGCTGGCGCCGCATCTCGACCTCGACCGCCTGACCGAGCTGATGCGGGCGCCGGCGCCGTCGGTGGACGCCGATCCCGGCGCGCCGATCCCGCCGCTGGGGCAGCGCATCGCGGTGGCGCGGGACATCGCCTTCGGCTTCGCCTATGCTGCCACGCTCGAAGGCTGGCGCGCCGCCGGGGCGGAACTTTCGTTCTTCTCACCCCTGGCCGACGAGGCGCCGGCGATGAATGCCGATGCCGTCTTTCTGCCTGGGGGCTATCCCGAGCTTCATGTCGGGCGGCTGGCCGCCAATGCCGGCTTCCTCGGCGGGCTGCGGCTGGCGGCGGAGCGGGGCGCCGCGGTCTATGGCGAATGCGGCGGCTACATGGCGCTGGGCGAGGGGCTGATCGATGCCGCCGGCACCCGCCACGCGATGGCCGGGCTGCTGCCGGTGGTCACCAGTTTCGCCGCGCGCCGGCTGCATCTCGGCTACCGCCAGGCACGGCTCCTGGGCGACAGCCCGCTGGGGGCGGCCGGCGCGACCTTCCGGGGCCACGAATTCCACTATGCGCGTGTGGTCGCCGAGGGCGATTCGCCCGCCCTGTTCGCCACCCAGGACGCGCTCTGTCGCGATTTGGGGGGCGTAGGTCGCCGTCAGGGCAGTGTCTTCGGATCGTTCTTGCACCTTATCGACCGGGCCGCGTGAAAGGCCGGTTTTTCGCCGGCAAGCCTTGCCAGGATTGGGCAAATCGGGCAGTTTCCAGCAATGCAGGGGACGCGCCAGCCGCGCCGTCCGGAAACGGGGTGGATACCGAGATGAACCAAATTCGCAGCGTCACGCAGACCGGCAGCAAGCTCAACGCCCGCTCGGCCGCTTTGGCCGCGGCCATGATCCTCGCGGTGTTCGGCGGCGTCTTCGTCTACGGCATCGGCTTCGCCGGCGCCGACGTGCTGCACAACGCGGCGCATGACGCGCGCCACGCCAACAACTTCCCCTGCCACTAAGCCTCGGGACGTCACGGGGCGGCACGCTCCGCTGAGACGCCCTTTCGAGATTTGAACTGGAGGCACGGCCGTTTCGGCCGCGAGATCGCATGTTCGGATATCTGCGCGTGTTCCTGATGGTGGCTCTGCTTGCCGGCGTTGCCGCGGGTGTCGTCAATTGGGGGCTGCAGATGCTCGGTACCGCGCCGCTCATCCTCGCCGCCGAGGTCTACGAGGCGTCCGCCCCGGCCGAGCCCGCCGCCCAGACCACGACGCACACGCACGAGGATGGCAGCGCGCACACGCATGATGCTGAAGCCTGGGCGCCGGCTGATGGCTGGGAGCGCAACCTTTACACGCTGGGCGCCAATTTGGTCACTGGCGTCGGCTATGCCTTCCTGTTGACTGCCGCCATCGTCTTCTTCGGCAAGGGCGCTGACTGGCGCCGCGGCATCCTGTGGGGCCTCGCCGGCTTTGCCTGTTTCTCGCTGGCGCCGTCGCTGGGGCTGCCGCCTGAACTGCCAGGCACGGAAGCGGCCCCGCTGGTCGAGCGACAAATCTGGTGGATCGGCACCGTCATCGCCACCGCCGCCGGCCTTTATGTCGCTGCACGGCTGCGCAACATCGCCGGCTATGCCATCGCCGTGGTGCTGATCGCGCTGCCGCATGTGATCGGCGCGCCGCATCCCGAGACGCCGGGTGGCCTCGCGCCGGAGGAACTGGAGCAGAAGTTCATCCTGGTCGCCATCGCCGTCAGCCTTGTCTTCTGGCTCGTCCTCGGCATGCTGACCGGCGCGTTCTTCAAGCGCTATGCCACCGACGAGGCGGCAGCAGCCTAGCGCGGGAGCGCGGCGCGGATCGCGGCAGAAGTGCAGATGGTCGCGTATTCCCCGTGCAGATTGGCGAGCGACAGGGCGTGCACGTCCTCGGCCGGCCACAGGCGCCCGTTGAGGTCGCGCTTGGCGAAGGTGAAGCAGCAATCCTCCGGCACCAGGACGGCATAGCCAAGATTGGCGGCATTGCGCACCGTGGCCTCGAGCGAGTTGTTGGTGATGATTCCGAGAATCACCAGGCGCGACTGGCCGGTGTCGCGCAGATGCCGGTCGAGGTCGGTCCCGATGAAGGCGCTGTTCACCCGCTTGGCGATGATGGTTTCGCCGGAGCGGGGCGCGGTGCCGGGCTTGAAGTCGTTGCCCGGCTGGCCCGGGCGATAGGTCGAATCGGGCTCGGTCGAATCGTGGCGCACATGGATGATTGGCCAGCCGATGCGGCGCCAGTCGCCGAGCAGCGCCGCCGCGGCCGCCTCGGCCTGCGGGTTGTTGCGCGGGCCCTCGGCCGCCCAGCGCGGGTCGTCGATGGCCCGCTGCAGGTCGACGAGGATGAGCGCGGTCGGGGCGGGCAGGGTCAGCTGTGCGGCCATGGCTTTCCCGAGGATTGGGTTCACGGAGCGGCTTTGCTATAACGCGTCCAGATCGGGACGACGAGACGGAAGGGATGCAGGAATCATGAGGAATCTACCAGGAATTCTGGCGGCCACGGCGGCGTTTGCGGTCGCGGCGTCGCCCGCCTTCGCGCATACCGGGATGGGGGGCAATGGCTTCGTCGCCGGCTTCGCGCATCCGCTGTTCGGAATGGACCATCTGCTCGCCATGCTCGGGATCGGCATCTGGGGCGCGCAGCTGGGTGGCCGGGCGAGCTGGATGGTGCCAGCCTCCTTCGTCGGCGTGATGGTGCTGGGTGCGATGCTGGCGCTGGCGGGCGCGCCGCTGCCGATGGTCGAGCTCGGCATCGGCGGCTCGGTGCTGGTGATCGGCGGCCTGATCGCCTTCGGTGCGCGCCTGTCTCTGGCCCTGGCCATGGGGCTGGCCGGCCTGTTCGCGCTGTTCCACGGCCATGCGCACGGCACCGAGCTGCCGGGCTTCGCGCATCCCGCGGCCTTCGGCGCCGGCTTCGTGCTGGCGACGGCGCTGCTGCACGCGGCCGGTTTCGGCATCGCCACTGCGCTGCGGGCACCGGCCATGCGCCTGCCGCTGCGCCTCGGCGGCGCGGCGATGGCGGTGGTCGGCGGGTCCTATCTGATCGGCGCCTGAGCGGCCGTGCAGTTCAACGGGACGGCCCGCATCGCAGGATGCGGGCCGTTTGCTTTTCTCAGCGATCGGAAAAAGCGAGTTTGGCGCCCAGCCCGACAAAGGCGGCGGCGAAGGCGCGGCGCATCCAGGTCATGATGCCGGGGCGCGAAATGACATGGTCGCGCACCGCCGCGGCGAACAGGCCGTAGCCGACGAAGACCACGAAGGTCATCAGCATGAACACGCCGCTCAACTCCAGCATGCGCGGCAGCGGGGCGGCTTCGTCGACGCGGACGAATTGCGGCAGGAAGGCGAGGAAGAAGATCGACAGCTTCGGATTGAGGATGTTGATCAGGATCGCATGAACGGTCACCTGCAGCGCCGTGCGCTGGCTGGCCTGCCTTTCCACTTTCAGCGCCCCATGCTCGCGCCAGGCCTCCCAGGCCATGTAGAGCAGATAGGCGACGCCGAGATATTTCAGTGTCTGGAAGGCGAGGGCGCTGGTATGCAGCAGCGCCGCCAGCCCGAGGATCGCCGCCGCCATGTGCGGCACGATGCCGAGGGTGCAGCCGAAGGCTGCGACGATGCTGGCGCGCGATCCGCGGGTGAGGCCGGTGGCGAGGGTGAACAGCACGCCGGTCCCGGGCGAAATGACGACGATGAAGGAGGTGATCAGGAAGTCGAGGCTCATGGCCGACGCTCCATCGCTGTGGCTTTGACAAGGTGCCCGCGATCGGCGCGGCGGGCAAGGGCGCCATCCGGCGCGGCGCGGTCAGCTCTCCGTCCGGTCACCGCGTTCGATCGGCACCGGACGCCGCAACGTGACCAGCGCGACGCCGAGGGCCATGGCGGCGATGGCGGCCCAGATCCAGCCGCTCGCCGTCTCCTGGAAGATGACCCAGCCCCAGAACACGCCGGCCAAGGTGATGACGTTGGCGGTCATCGAGGCGAAGACGGGGCCGACCGTGCGCACCACCCAGACGAACAGCATCATCATGCCGGCATTGATCACCAGCATGACCGCGGCCGCCTGCACCGGGATGGTCATCGGAAAGGTCGGCCACAGGAAGCCATCCATGCCGGCGGCGAGCGGCAGGGCGGTGAGGCCGCCCAGCAGCAGCATGCCGGTGGTCTGGGTCAGCACGTCGGAATCGGGCGGCGAGTGCAAGGCGATGTAGAGGTTCTGCAGCGCATAGAACGACGCGGCGCCGAGCGCCAGCAGCACCCAGCCGACCTGGCCCGGCTCGGGCAGGCTGCCCTCGGGCAGCACGATGCAGCCGACGCCGACGAAACCGGCGATGACGCCGAGCGCCCGCACCGGATCGAAGCGCTCGGTGCGCGAGAACAGGATCAGCACATAGGTCAGCAGCGGCGCCATCGGGATCATCAGCGTGAGGACCGCGACCGGCAGATGCGGCGCCGCCCAGAACAGGATCGGGCCGGGAATGGTGAAGCCGAGCAGGCCGTTGACCAGGTAGTTGCGTAGATAGACCCGGTTCGGCCGCGGATAGCGGCCGAGCATCGCGCAGACCATCAGCAGCAGGGCACCGCTGCCCAAAGTTTCCCAGATGATGAGGCCGACCGGGTGGGCGCCAGCCTCGCCGGCAACCTTGGAGAGCGCGAAGCCCAGGCCCCAGATGCTACCCATCGCCAGCAGGGCCAGCGGTCCGACGATCAGCTTGGCGAAGGAGGAAGCGGGAGCCGCTGCCGGCGCCTTGGTCTCGTCGCTCGCCATGGTGCTCAGCGCCGATCCTGCAACTCGAACAGCGCGTACATCGCGCGCTGATACACCCGGCGCAAAGCCGGGAAGGGAAAGCGCGGCAGCGGCTTCGCCAGCAGCGGCGAAGGCTGCAGGCTGTCATCACCGGCCAGGCGATGCGCCAGCAGCAGGCCGCAATAGGTGGCGAGCGCGACGCCGGTGCCGACATAGCCAAGCGCGTAATGCACGCTGCCGTCTTCGACGCTGTTCACATGCGGCGACTTGTCGAAGGGCACGCAGACCCAGCCGTTCCAGAAATGCGTCACCTCGATGCCGGCGAGGCTGGGGAACATGTCGGCCAGGCGCCGCTGCAGCCAGGCCTTGTGGGCGTCGCGGCTGGCCGGCGTGTCCTCGATGCCGCCGCGGGCGCCGAACAGGATGCGATGGTCGGGCAGCAGGCGGTAGTAGAACAGCAGGTTGCGGGAATCGCTGATCGGCAGCGTGGTCGACCAGTTGAGCTGCCTGCGCTCTGCCTCGCTGAGCGGCCGGGTGACGATGATGTTGGACAAGGCCGGCAGCAGCCGGCCGTCGATCGCCGGATGCAGCCGGTCGCCGGTATAGCCGTTGCCGGCGATCACCACCTGCCGGGCGCGCACCTTGCCGCCCGGCGTCGTGAGGACGTGGCGTTGGCCGTCGCGCGACCAACCCTGGACCGGCGAGCCGCTGTACAATTTCGCGCCGGCCTTCTGCGCCACACGCGCGAGGCCGCGGGCGTATTTCAACGCATGGAGCGCGAAGCCTTCCTCATAGAGCAGCGCGCCGTGGCATTCGCGGCTGACGAGGAAACTGCGCTCGACCTCCGCCTTGTCCAGCAATTGCGCGCGCACGCCGAACTTTGTCTGCATGAAGCGCTGGTCGTGCTCCAGGCCGCGCATGCGATTCGGCAGATGGGCGAGCTCGAGGTTGCCGTCGGGCGTCGCTTCGGCGTCGATCGCTTCCTCCTCGAGCAGGCGGCGCACCAGGCGCACGGCGTCGCGCGACTGGTCGAAGACGCGGCGTGCCTCCGCCTCGCCCCACTTGGCGATCCACCCTTCCATGCTGGTCTTGCCGATGCCGAGCGTGGCGAAGCCGCCGTTGCGGCCGCTGCAGCCCCAGCCGATCTGATTGGCTTCCAGCACGTGCGATGTCAGGCCGAACTTGCGGCCGAGATGCAAGGCGGTTGACAGGCCGGTATAGCCGCCGCCGATGATCGCGATGTCGACATCGCAATCGGCGCTGATGGGGGGTGTGTCGGCGAGTTCGGCGCCGGCGGTCGCCGCCCAGTAGCTGTCGACATGCGGCTGACCGGGCACGGTCGGGTCGATGATGTTGATGGCCATGAAACCCCTCTGCGGCCCGCACCCTAGCCCGTCGCCGGAGCCCGTGCAAAGGGACCAAATGGTTCAGGAAAAGCGATCTAATCCACCGGTCTGATGCAGTCCGGATCGTCGTTGCGGACGCTGTTCACCCGCGCGTCGACGCGGTGGAGCCCGGTCAGGTCGGAGGGGTAGGGAACGAGCATCGCCTGCAGGCGTTCGGGCGCCGTGTCGGCGGCGAGCCAGGCATCCTCATCCTCCCGCCGCAGCATGACCGGCATGCGGTCGTGGATCGCAGCGATCCTTTCGTTGGCCGCGGTGGTGACGATGGCGAAGCTGCGGAGGAGATCCGCATCCGGCCCCGCCTGGGGATCGCGCCAGGCCTCCCAGATGCCGGCGAAGGCGAAAGCGGGGCGATCGCTGGCGAAAATGTGCCACGGCCGGCGATCACCCGCGCTCTTGTCCTTCAGCCATTCGTAAAAGCCGTCGGCCGGCACCAGGCAGCGGCGCTTGCGGAAGGCGTCGCGGAACGCCGGCTTCTCGGCGATGCTCTCGGCCCGCGCGTTGATCATCGGCGCGCTGCCTGACAGCGCTTTGCTCCAGCGCGGCACCAGGCCCCAGCGATACATCTTGAGCGCCCGGGCGCCCGCCTCGTCGACACCGATGACCGGCGCTTCCTGCGTCGGGGCGATGTTGTAGCGCGGCCGCAGGTTGAGGGCGGTGGTGACCCGGAACAGCTCCCGGATCGCGTCGGGCGGCAGGGTGAAGCTGTAGCGGCCGCACATCTGGTCTTGCCTGCGCCTTTGCCGGGAGTAGGATCAAGCTGGCAAACATAGCCGAAGGAACTGGTCTTGTCGCAAGCCTCGCCAGACCTCTCGGATCGGATGCAGGTGCATGTCGGCGACATCACGCAGCTCGACGTCGCCGCCATCGTCAATGCCGCGAACGAGAGCCTGCTGCCGGGGGGCGGGGTCTGCGGCGCCATCCATCGCGCCGCCGGGCCCGAACTCGCCGCCGCCTGCCGGAAGATCGGCCATTGCGCCACCGGCTCGGCGGTGATCACGCCGGGATTCCGCCTGAAGGCGCGGCATGTGATCCATGCCGTCGGCCCGGTCTGGCAGGGCGGCGGCGCGGGCGAAGCGGAGCTGCTGTCGGGGTGCTATACGCGGTCCCTGGCCCTGGCGGCTGAGGCCAAGGCGGCGGACATCGCCTTTCCCGCCATCTCCACCGGGATTTTCGGCTATCCGGCCGCGGCGGCGGCGCAGGTTGCGGTCGCCGCGGTGCGCGATTTCCTGGCCCGGCAGGAGCTGCCCGCGCGCGTGGTCTTCTGCTGCTTCGCGCAGAGCGCCGCCACCATCTATCGCGGACTGCTCAATCGCTGAAATGTGGCATATGCTCTTGCCAAATCGACAGAATGACCGATAAATAGTTGGGCAAGCTGGATTTTAACAAGGCAAGACCGTGATGCAGGTGGGCGGCGGGTCGGGGACCTGTAACCGGGCTGGGCAGAAGCGGTGAATTGATGTCCGAAGACGATCCCATGGCGTCCGGGCAGGGCGACCATCAACCCGGTCGCCAAATGGATCTCCGTCCTCTGGACGATAGTACGACGACGACCCAGGAATCGGCCTACAGCTTCGATCCGTCGATCGTGCAATCCCAGCGCATCCACCGCCTCAATGCCTATTGGCGCGACAAGGCCCATGGCGGCATGCCGGCGCGCGCCGAATTCGATCCAGTCGACGTGCGAGAGCTGCTTCCCAACCTGATGATGCTCGACGTCCTGATGGACCCGCCGCGCCTCCGCTACCGGCTGGTGGGGACGCGGGTGGTGCAATATACGGGTTTCGACTTCACCGGGCGCTATCTGGACGAATTGATCTTCCAGGGACGCGATTTCATGGAGGAATGCTACCAGCTGGTCCTGCGCGAGAAGCGGCCGATTTTCGGCCACTATGCCTGGCTGGTGCGCTCGCGCCATTTCGGCCGCTGCGAGTTTGGGCTGTTCCCGCTCTCCGACGACGGCAAGCGGGTGGATCGCTGCGTCTCGATCGAGGATTACGAGCGGATGGAGCGCGACATCCTGGCCTTCGGGCACCAGAAAACCATCGGGCGCCAGGCCAGGCAGGCGCGCTGATCCGGCGAACCGCCGGGCCGGCGCGGGCAAACCGTCGTACCCGGTTGCCAGTCGGCCGAAATCTCCGTATTGCAGAGCCTCCTTCCGCCACCGGAGTGTCACCCTCATGGATCGGCCGATCGCCCTGTTCGAGCTTGCCGCGCTGTCGCGCGAGGCCCGTGAGCGGCTGCTGGTGCGCTCCGAGGCCGATCTCGCCCAGTTCGAGGCGCGGGTGGCGCCGATCATCGAGGAGGTCCGCCGCGACGGCGACGCGGCGCTGGCCCGCTTCGGTGCGCGGTTCGACGGAGCGGCGAAACTCTCCGCCGATGCCATCCGCACGCCGGAGGAGGACTTCGACCGCGCGTTCAAGCTGGTCTCGCCCGAGGTGGTTGCGGCGCTCGAATACGCCGTCGACAACGTGCGGCGCTATCACGAGGCGCAGCTGCCCGAAGAGATGTGGATGAAGGAGATGCGCCCCGGCATCTTCGCCGGCGAGCGCTGGTCGCCGATCGATTCCGTCGCCTGCTACGTGCCGCGCGGCAAGGGCTCGTTTCCGTCGGTCGCCGTGATGACCGCCGTCCCGGCCGTGGTCGCCAAGGTGCCGCGCGTCATCATCTGCACGCCGCCCCTGCCCGACGGGCGCACCGATCCGGCGACCCTGGTGGCGGCGAAGCTGGCCGGCGTCAAGGAGGTCTATCGCTGCGGCGGCGCGCAGGCGGTGGCGGCCGTCGCCTATGGCACGGCGACCGTGCCGCGGGTGGTGAAGATGGTCGGGCCCGGCAGCCCCTACCTGGTGGCGGCGAAGAAGCTGCTGGCGCATCGCATCGACCCCGGCATCCTGGCCGGACCATCGGAATCCATCATCCTGGCGGACGAAACCGCCGATGGAAGGCTGGCGGCGCTCGATTTGCTGATCGAGGCGGAGCATGGGCCGGATTCCTCCTGCTTTCTGGTCACCAATTCGCGCAAGGTCGCGGAGGATGCGATCGCGGCCATCCCGGGCTTCTGGGCGCAGATGTCGGCGCAGCGCGTGGAATTCTCCGCCACGGTTCTGAAGGGGCCGCAGGGCGGCATCGTGCTGGCGCCGGATTTCGACGCCGCCTGCGCCTTCGTGAACGACTACGCTCCGGAGCATCTCACCATCCATGCCAGCGACGCCTGGCAGCACATGGGCAAGATCCGCAACGCGGCGGAGATCCTGCTCGGCGACCGCACGCCCAATACCCTGGCGAACTTCGTGCTGGGGCCCAACGCCGTGCTGCCGACCTCGGGCGCCGCCAAGACCAGCTCGGCGCTCGGCGTCTACGATTTCCTCAAGCGCAGCTCGGTCGCCTATGTGACCAAGGCCGGCTATGGCGAAGCCGCCCTGCACGCAGGAAGGCTCGCCACCTATGAGGGCTTCGACGGGCACGCCAACGCGGTGTCGGAGACGCGCGACCGGCTCTTTGGCAACGGCGAATAGCATGCCGGCGGGATCGCGATGACGATCGACCGAAAAACGCTGATCGGCGCGGACGGGACCTTTCTCGGCGTCGGCGACAAGCTCCCGGCCCAGGAAGCCACCGGCCGCATGAGCAACGAGACACGCCGCCTATTCGACCTCTGGGTCGCGGCCGAGCGCCGCGGGCGCCTGCCCCGGCTGGCGGAGTTTCCGCTGCAGCGGATCGCCGATCTCGCGCCGTCCATGCTGGTGGTGGAGGTGCTCCCGGAGCAGCACGACTATCTCTACCGGCAATGCGGCGCCCTGGAGGCGCAGGTGCGCGGCGGCAATCCGGTGGGGATGACCGTGCGACAGTGCCATGAGGGCGACGTGCGCGACTTCGTGCTCGACACCTATGATCGCGTGGTGGCGAGCGGCGAGGGCGTGATCGATCTCTCCGTCGATATCAACCGCGACAAGGGCTATGTCTGCACCGAGGCGCTGCTGCTGCCGTTCTCCGAGACGGGGGAGGCGGTGACGCAGATTCTCGGCTACGTGCATTACGTCGAGGCCGGCGGGAACCTCTCGCCGGTGGAGTAGCCGCCGCGCCTAGAGCGGCTTCGCCTCGAGGAAGCGGCGCACCACGTTCTCAGTGATGCGGCTGACGTTGTTGTCGTAGCCATTGTGCGCCAGCGACCCAGCCCAGGAGATCGAGCTGGCGGAGAAGACCGCGCCGCCCTTCGGCGTTTCGAAGAAGACGAGATCCGCCTTCACCATGGGGCAGGTGTCGCCGTTGACGGCGGAATGGGAGTGGTTGAACTCCTCCTTGACCCAGTGGTAGCTGGCCGGAAATTCGTTGGCGGTGGCGAGGATCAGCGCGTGCGGCGGGGTGCCCAAAGCCGCGTCGGCGCGGTCCAGTTCCCAGCCGGCGGCGCCGCCGCCGACCGAGCCGAAATCGCCGATCCGCTCGTTCTGGCCGACGCCCTTGAAGATGAAGGCGGCGCGCGGGTCGTTGCTGCCGGGCATGCGGTCGAACCAGCTCGCCACGTCGAAGCCCTGGGCGCTGAAGCCGACGCCGGCCAGCATGTTGGGCGGCCGTCCGTTCCGGCGCCACAGGCCGGAATACTCGCCGGTGAACTCCATGTAGCTCTCGCCGGTCTCGGTCCACCAGGCGCGCATGCCGTCTTCCGACCGGCGATGCTCGATGACGCCGGGCAGCTTCGGATGCCAGGCGATGCGCCAGTAGAAGCCGTTGGCGCCGAGATACATCAGGCGGCCGCCGTGGTTGGTGTAGTCCTGCACGCCGTCAAGCATGCGCTCGCTGTAGTATTCCGGATGCGTGCCGGTGATGACGCAGGCATAGCGCTTCAGCGCCGCGACGCCGTCGCGCTCCAGCTCCTCGTCGGTGATGATGTCGTAGGGGAGCTTCTTCGCTTCCAGCCAGTCGGTGATGTGGGTGTCGGCGTTGAACTGCCAGAGGTCCGTTTTCGGCCGCATGTTGAGGATCGGCCGCAGATAGGAGGAATGGCAGACGCCGCTGCCGTCATTGTGCAAATCGTAGGTCGAGAGGCCGAGCGAGCCCGCCTCCTCCATGTAGAGATCGGCCTGCGAGAAGGTGGTGAAGCGCGACGAGCTCAGCTCGTCGAAATGCCACGAGGTCGACATCTGGTGGTTGGCATAAGCGAGATAGCTCGCCGTCGGCACCAGGAAGGCGAGTTTGGCGGTCGCCTTGCCCTTCGGCGGCGTCACGAAAAGCGGCGTCCACTCCTCCAGATCGCCTTGCGTCAGATGCAGGCAGTAGATGCCGCTTTTCAGCGTCTTGGGCAGCCGCAGGGTGAAATCGGTCTCCCAGCCGCAATCGTAGAGATCGTCGTCGTGGAAATGGATGGCGCCGTAGTGCTCCGGCTTGTGCACCCAGTTCATCTCGGTGCCGTTCCAGTTCCAGCCCGTCATCGCGCGGGTCGGCAGGTTCACCGTCTGGCCGTTGCGACGCTTCGGCCCGCGGTCGATGACGGCGGTACCGGGAATGTCGCGCGCGAAATCCCAGGCCGCCACCGCCTGGCGCGGCGTCAGCGCACCGCGCGATCCAGGCGGCAGCAGCAGCGCCTCGATCGGCTGCGCCTTGGCATAGACCGCCGGCGAATCGATCTTGCCGTTGAAATGGGCGGTCACCTTGGCGCCGTCGTTCCAGGCGGCGATCAGGAAACGGTTGGCGGCGGTGGACGCAGCGGCCTTGCCCCTCGCGATCTGGCGTTGCGGATTGCCGGCATAGGGCAGCTGGCGATGCGCGGCCAGGGTGACCCGGCCGGATTTCGCGTCGAAGCTGGCGGCGACGCGGTACCAGTGGCGCGACAGCAGCGGCGCCTCAAGCGTGACCGGGGCGGATTCGCCCACGCGCAAGGCGATGCGACCTTGCGCGTCGAGATAAAGCGCATAGCCGCTGGCATTCGCCGCGTCCCAATTGCCGAGGATGCACTGCGCTTCGCCCTTGTCGAGGCGCGTGGGCCAGATGAAGGCGGCGAGCGAGAAGGAAGCGAGGGCGAAACCCTTGCGGTCCTTGATCGCCGCATAGGAGCCGAGCGGCACCGGCTGGAAGCGCGCCGCATGTTCGGACTCCGCGACGCCCTTCACCGGCTCGGTCTTGAAGCCCGGGCCGTCCGCCGAATCGTCACCGCAGATCATCCGCACCAGCCGTGCGCGATACTTGCCGGAATGTGGCGAACTGACCTTGACCTGGATCAAGTCGCCGGGCTTCGCGCTCAGCTTGTCGGTATAGGCGAGCAGACGTTCTGACATGATGCGACTCTCGATGTGATGCTTACTCGACCGGGCAGTCGCGGCCGGTCATTTCCTTCCAGCGCGCGCGGAAACAGGCCCACACGGCGTCGTCGTGGTCGTGGAAGACGCGGGAATTGTCGACCTGCACCTTGCTGCCGCGCCGCGGGCCCATCTTCGCCAGGCGCCATTCCTTGTGCGGCACCGTGCAGAGGATGATGGTCTTGCCGCGGGCATAGCCCCAGCGCATCAGGTCCAGCAGGCGGTGCAGATCCGCGCTGTGGCGGCCGGCGGGTTGGCGCTTGAATTCCTCGCACAGATCGGTGCGGGTGGGGTCGATCGACAGCATGGAGGGCGAATCCCGGAAGCGTGGCTAAGTACGCCACGCATCATAGAGAGCCTTGAGACCCGCTGTCGAGCCGTCGCGCGCGATTCCGCCGCCGCCGAGGATGTCGTTGGCCAATTGCTTGCCAAGCTCGACGCCCCATTGGTCGAAGGAATTGATACCCCAGAGTACGCCGAGCACGAAGGTCTTGTGCTCGTAGAGCGCCAGCAGCTTGCCCAGGTGATACGGGTCGAGCTCGCCCAGCAGAATCGAGTTGCTCGGCCGGTCGCCGGCGAAGGCGCGATGCGGCGCCAGGGCGCGCGCCTGTTTCGCCTTCATGCCGGCCTTGCGCATTTCCGCTTCCGCCTCGGCGGCACTCTTGCCCAGCATCAGGGCCTGGCTTTGCGCCAGGAAGTTGGCGGTGAGCAGGCGATGCAGCTCCGGATGGCCGGAACGATCGCGCGCGGCCAGGATGAAATCGCAGAACACCCGTTGCGTGCCCTGGTGGATCAGCTGGTAGAAGGCGTGCTGGCCGTTGGTGCCGGGCTCGCCGAAGAGGACCGGGCCGGTGGCGCATTTCACCGGCTTGCCGTCGCGGCGCGTGGCCTTGCCGTTGCTCTCCATTTCGAGCTGCTGAAGATAGGCCGGCAGGCGCGCCAGGTCCTGCGCATAGGGCAGCACGGCATAGGCGTCGCAGTCGAGGAAATCGATGTTCCACAGCGCGATCAGCCCCATGGTCATCGGCAGATTGCGCTCCAGCGGCGCCTCGCGGAAATGGCGGTCCATGGCATGGGCGCCGGCCAGCAGCTTCTCGAAGCCGTCCCAGCCGAGCGCCACGGCGATGGGCAGGCCGATCGCCGACCACATGGAATAGCGGCCGCCGACCCAGTCCCAGAAGCCGAACACGTTCTCTGCTGCGATGCCGAATTCCTGCGCCTTGGCGACCGCCGCCGAGACCGCGACGAAATGCTTCGGCACCGCGCTGGGCGACAGCCGCGCCGTCAGCCAATCGCGTGCCGCCTTGGCATTGGCCAGCGTCTCCTGCGTGGTGAAGGTCTTGGAGGAGACGATGAACAGCGTCGAAGCCGGATCGGCATGAGCCAGTGCAGCCTCCAGATGCGCGCCGTCGACATTGGAGACGAAATGGAACCTGATTTCCGGATGGCAGAACGGCCGCAGCGCCTGCACCGTCATGGCCGGGCCGAGGTCGGAGCCGCCGATACCGATATTGATCACCGTGCGGATGCGCTGGCCGGTGGCGCCGACCCAATGGCCGTCGCGCACGGCGGTGGCGAAATCGCGCATGCGGCCGAGCACCGCGCGCACCTCCGGCATCACGTCCCGGCCGGCGACCGGCATCGGCTCGCGGCCCTGGTGCCGCAGCGCCACGTGGAACACGGCGCGGTCCTCGGTGGTGTTGATGCGCTCGCCGGCGAACATGCGGTCGCGCCAGGCCTCGACCTCCGCCTTCGCCGCCAGCACGCGCAGCAAGCGCATCGTCTCTGCGGTGACCAGGTTCTTCGAGAAGTCGAGGGCGAATTCCTCGAGCCGCAGCGAGAACCTGCCGAAGCGGTCCGCATCCTCGGAGAACAGCGCACCGATGCGGGTCTTCGCCAAGGACTTGCGGTGCTGCTTCAGCGCCGCCCATTCGGCGCTGCGGGTGAGGTCGATCGCCGTCATGCCTGGCCTCGCAGATGGCGCTGTCGGCCGTCCAGGACGCCGCGGTCGGTCAGATGCAGGTTGACCAGAGTACGGTCGACGTGGCGCATGCGCCAGGACAGCATCTTCTGCGCATAGGCCAGCAGCACGTCGCGGTATTCCGGA
>JAEUKU010000236.1 GCA_016794075.1 Rhodospirillaceae bacterium | reverse complement strand
TGGATCATCAGGTGGATCATCGGTCTCGCCCTCGGCGCGATCTATCTCTCCGGTGGGTTCCAGTTCGCGGAGCGGCATCTTGCCGATCTGCGCTTCCGGCTTGCCGGCTCGGAGCCGAGCGGCGAGATCGTCGTGGTGGCGATCGACGCGCGAAGCCTGCAGGCCACGCCGGTCTGGCCCTGGCCCCGGCGGCTGCACGCCCAGGCCATCGAGACGATCCTGGCCGGCGGCGCAAAGCAGATCGCAATCGACGTCGATTTCAGCACGCCCTCGACGCCGGCGGATGACCAGGCCCTGGCGGACGCCGCTGCGCGCGCCGGCGAGCGGCTGATCCTTCCGGTGTTCGAGCAGCCGGGCAACGGCGATCCCGCGCACATGATCGCAACCGCGCCGTTGCCGGCGCTGCTCGGCCATGCACGGATCGCCTCGGTCAATGTCATGCCGGACGGCGACGGGATCGTGCGCCGCATGGCCCACCAGTCGGCCTGGGCCGGCCGGAGCGTTCCGGCATTGCCGACCGCCCTCGCGGACCGTGCCGGCCTGCGCAAGGAGGCCTTCGATACGGGCGTCTTCTACATCGACTTCGGCATCCGCGCCGATCGGCTGACGACCGTGTCCTTCATCGACGTGCTGAACGGCGCCTTCGATCCGGAGGTTTTCAGGGACAAGAGCGTGCTGATCGGCGCCACCGCGCTCGAGCTGGGCGACCAGCTCGCGACTCCGGTCGAGGGCATTGTCCCGGGCGTGATGCTGCAGGCGCTCGCCACCGAATCGCTGCTGCAGGGCCGCGACCTGCGGCGGGTATCGCCGTGGATCGTGCTCGCCGCGGCGATCGCCGTCTATGTCGCGATCCTGCGTCTCAACCGCCGCGGCCGGCTCCTCACCGGCTATCTCGTCGCCGGCGGGATGATCACGTTCGTGCTTGTCGCGCCGCTCGCGATCCAGATGACGCTGCCCCTGATGTTCGACAGCCTGCCCGGCCTGATCGCGGTCGCGGCGGCGTTCGAGGCGCGCATCCTCGGCCGGCTGCGCGACCTGGATCTCCGGCTGATCGCGCAATCCGTCCTGCTGTCGCGCACCAACAGCCTGATGCGCCGGGTCGTCGATGCCACGCATGACGGAATCGTCATCGTCGACAGCGACGGCTGCATCAGGTCGGTCAACCCCGCCGCCGAGCACATCCTGGGCAAGACGCCGGACCAGCTGGTGGGCCTGGATTTCTGCCGCGCCGTCGGCCCGGTTTCGCCGGTGCTGCCCTCCGGCCTGGATGTCGACGCCTACGACCAGAAGGGCCCCGCCGAACTCGGCCTGCCGCTGCCCGGGGGCGGCGAGCGGATCGTCGAGGTCACCCTCCGCTCGATCCCGGGGGAACCCGCCGGAACCTGCGTCGCCATTCTGCATGACGTGACCCAGATCCGCCGCCGCGAGAACGAGATCAGCACCGCCCGCGACCAGGCCGAGGCGGCCAACCGGAGCAAGACCCACTTCCTCGCCAACATGAGCCACGAATTGCGGACGCCGCTGAACGCGGTGCTCGGCTTCTCCGAGATCATCAAGTCCGAGATGTTCGGGCCGCTGGGGTCCGAGCGCTATCTCGACTACTCGCAGGGCATTCACGACAGCGCCCGGCACCTGCTGGGCATCATCAACGACATCCTCGACATCTCCTCGATCGAAGCGGGAGACCGGCGAATGGCGGAGGAGCTGTTCGAGCCGCTGCAGGTTTGCCGCTCGGCCATCAACCTGCTGATGGGCCGCATGCAGGCGACGGGCATCGCGGTGGACGTCGCGGTCGCGCCGGATGCCGGCCTGCTGCGCGCCGACCGCAGGATGGTCATGCAGATCCTGGTCAACCTGCTTTCCAACGCCATCAAGTTCAGCCCGCGCAAGGGCCGCGTCGCGATCGCCGTGGCGCGGACCGGCGACAACAGCATGCGGTTCAGCGTATCCGACCAGGGCATCGGCATCAGCGGGGAGGACCTGAAGCGCGTCTTGATGCCCTTCGAGCAGGTCGAAGGCGCCTATGCCCGCACGCATGAGGGCGTCGGCCTGGGGCTGCCGCTGGTCACGTCGATGGCCGAGTTGCACGGCGGGCGTTTCGAGCTGGAGAGCGAACTCGGCAAGGGCACGACCGCGACGGTCACCTTTCCGCCCGAGCGCTGCGAGCCGAGGGCGATACAGGTGGGCCAGCCGCCGGCGGCAGGCATGGCGGTTGCGTCGGACGGCGGACCACCGCCGCGCTCGACCGCGGCCGTGTAGCGCCTTCTTCCAGACCAGTCCGGCGACCACCTCCCTCGCCCGGTAGCCGAAGAAAGGGCCCGTCTTCAAGAGACCCTGCGCCCACTCCGGAGCATGCGAGGCTAGCCGTCGACGCTCTCGATCGCGCCGTTCGTCGGGTCGAGATGGAGGTTCACCTTGCGCCCTTGGCTGTCAGTGGCCGGAACGACATAGCAATTGCCGGAGCTGGTCTTGACCGCGCCCACATCCGAGAAGCCGTGCTGCTTCAGCATCTGCTGCACCTGAGCCGGCGGCAGCCAGGTGGACTTGTCGGCATCGGTGCAGTGCGGATCGGCCGCGTGGCTCACGGCAACCGTCTGGCAGACACCGATCAACCCGCCGATCAAGCCCAAGAGCAAGCGTCTCATCGGATCACCTCCCCATCCGACCAGCAGAGCCGCCCTAGCGCGGGAAGGTCAACGAGAAAGTGGCCCCGCCTGCGTCGTCCGTGCGGTCGAGGGCGAGCTTCGCCTTCAGGCGCTTGGCGGCTTCGGCCACGATGGCGAGGCCCAGGCCCGCCGAACCGCCGCGCGGGCCCCGGCGAAACGGCTCCATCAACCCCGCCAGCTCCGCGGAATCGAGGCCCGGCCCGTGATCGGCAACGGCGACACGCGGAGGCGAATCCGTGACCACCAGGCGCACCGCCTGGCCCAAGGGCGAAACGCGCAACGCGTTCTCGATCAGGTTGCGCAGGGCGCTGTCGATGAGGGCCGGGTCCCCCGCGATCTTGACGGCGCTTTCGGGCGCCTCGACGACGAGGTCGCGACCCATGCGGCGGGCCACGGGATAGAGCCGCGCCGCCATGTCCTGCGCCAGCGCGCTCAGGTCGAGCTCCGCCAGCGGGTGCGGCTCGGCAGATTCGGTGCGCGCCAGTTCCAGCAGCAGCTGCACCTGCCGGATCATCCGGTCGACATCCTCCTTCAGCGCCTGCACGTCGGCGTCCGGGCGCATGGCGTCGAGCCGCGCGCGCAGGATGGCGAGCGGCGTCCTCAACTCGTGCGCGGCATCGGCATTGAAGCGCTGCTGCCGCCGGTTGGCATCGGCCAGCTCCTCCGACACGGCCTCCGCCTTGCGCCGCAGCTCGTCGATGGCGATAAAATCCCGCCGGCGCCGGCTGAGCGAGCGCCAGACCAGGACCAGGATGGCGGCGATCGCCGCCAGAATGGTGCCGGCGAACACCGCATAGGCGATGCGGGCGACGCGGACCGCCTGGGCCAGATTGTCGGTGGCATCGATATAGAGCTCGAAGGCGCCGACGACCTCGCCGTTGCGCCGGACCGGCACATAGATCTCGGCGATGGCGCCTTCGTCCGCTGAAGAGCCGAGAACGTGGTACTCGTCGCCCGAGAGATGCAGGAGGGTGAGCGGCGCATTGTGGTCGAAGACCTCGCCGACATCGGCGCCGTCATATTCCATGCCCGCGGACACGCCGGCCGAATCCAGCCAGACGACGCGGTTCCGGTCGAAGGCCACCACGCGCACCACGCCCGATGTACGCTCCAGCAGGCGCAGGACGGCGGCACGCACTTCCGGATTGCGGCCGATCGTGCTGCCGGGATCGCTTGGATCGAGGATCTCGGCGGCCGCTTCGGTCACGCGCTCCGCCACCGAGATCACATGGCCGCGCACCGTGTCGCGGATGCGCAGTTCCGCCAGCCACCAGCCGCCGAACAGCGCCGCCAGTCCGATCAGCGCGACGCCCAGCATGACCAGCCAGTCGCGCCGGCCGATGGCGCCAAAGGCACTCATCGCGGCGGCGCGGCGGCCGCGGCAAGGTCCTGCCGCTTCGCCTCCAGCATGCACCCCACGCCGCGCAGCACCGCGATCTCCACAGCCGCTCCGGCACCGCGCAGCTTCTTGCGCAGGCGGGAGATCGCCGCGTCCACCGCGTTGGGCGTCACCTCGTCGTCGAAATTGTAGAGGCTGCGCTGGATCTCGTCGCGGCGCACCACGGCGCCTTCCTTGCGCATCAGAAGATCGAGCAGCGCCGCTTCCTGGCGCGACAAATCGAGCGGCTGCTCGGCGACGTAGGCGCGGCGCTGGGCCGCATCGAACCTGAGATTGGCAACCTCCAGCACGGTCGACAGCCGCTTGCCCGGCCGGCGCAGGACGGCGCGCACGCGCGCGATCAGCTCGTCCATGTCGAACGGCTTGACGATATAGTCGTCGGCGCCGGCGTCGAGGCCGGCGATGCGGTCGGCGGGCGCATCGCGCGCGGTCAGGATCAGGATGCCGGCCTCGGAGCCCCTGCCCCGGATATGGCCGACCAGCGACATGCCGTCGCCATCGCCCAGGCCGCGGTCAAGCAGCACGGCGTCGTATTCCTCCGCATCAAGAAAGGCGATCGCCTCCGCCTTGCTCGGTGCCAGATCGACGGCGAAGCCGCGGGCCGCGAGATTGCGGCGCAGCAGCTCGCCCAAGGTGGGCTCATCCTCGACGATCAGCAGGCGCATGATGGGTTTGCGGTTCCGCCTCCGGCGCACGCTTGCGGCCGGTCACCATGGATAGAACCAGATTCTCGCGGTGCCGCCAACTGGCATGGATCACCCCCAGGACATGCAGGATGACCAGCGCCAGCATGGCGTTGGCCGCCACCTCATGCGCTTCTTCCATGAAATCACTGCCGAAGAACCAGTCGGTCGTGCTGAGCCACCCGGTCAGCCCGGTGAGCAGCACGGACGCAAGCAGCGCCAGAACCATGACGCCGCCGGCCGGGTTATGGCCGAGATGGCGCTCGTCGCGATGCCGGACCATCCGCAGGAGATAGCCAGCGACCTGGCGCGGCGCGCGCACGAAATCCGAAAAGCGGGCGTGGCGGGGACCGAACAGGCCCCAGACCACCCGCGCAGCTACCAGGCCGAGCATCACATAGCCGACGATCTGGTGCGCGCTCTTGCCTGCGCGCACCAGCTCGAAATAGTTCACGATGAAGCCGGCGGCGAGCAGCCAATGGAAGACGCGGACGAAGGGGTCCCAGATCCGCGCCTTGGCCGAATTTGCCGCCGGGGGGAGCGACGCATCGGCGGCACTGCCGAACCGGTTCCTCGCGACCGCGTCTTCCATCGCCATCTCAGTCCTCCTTGGCCATGATACTGCCGTTGGTCGGATCGAGATAGACTTCGACCTTCTCGCCCTGCGCATCGATGCCGTAGACCTCGTAGCACTGGCCTTCGGTCACCTTGATCTTGCGCACTTCCTTGTAGCCCTGCTGCAGCAGCAGGTCCTTGGTGGCGTCCTCGCTCATCCAGGCGGACTTCGCGGCCTGGGTGCATTTCAGCTCGTCGTTGTCGGCGAGCGCCGGACCGGCGGCGCCGAGCCAGGCGCTCGCGGCCAGCACCAGGGCGGAGGCGCTGAGGATCGTGGTCTTGGACGTCATCTGTATTTCTCCGTATTGGGGGTCAATCGCGACGCGGCGAGAGAAACATGACGGCCATGACGCCTGACTGACGACGGGCGCGCGCGCATGCGGCGGGTGGCCGCAGTCACGGCCTCGTCACCGCTTGCGGTCGCAGCGGCGCCCGTTACCATGGTGAATGAAAGATGAATGGCGGGGTGCGGACGATGACTCCAGCGGACGGCGAGAGCGGGAGCGACGCGGTGTTCGGACGGCTTGCCGCCTGGCTGGCGACGAGCGCGCTGGGCGAGACCGGCCTCGACGCGGCGGACCGGCCGCTCAACAACATTGGCGCGCTGGATTTCCACCAGCTCTTCGCCGGGTTCTGCGCACGCGTCGATCGCTGGATCGCGCCGCTCTGGCGCTCGACCCTCGGCCTCGAGGTGCTCAACCCCGAGCTCAGCGGCTCGCAGCTGATCTGGCTCGCCGGCGACCTGCGCCGCACCGAGATCGACCGCGCGGGAGTCGCGACACGCGAGGACTATCTCAAGAGCCCGATTTTCATCGTGGATACCACGAACCGGCCGTTTCGCTGGCGCGCAGCCGACCCGATGCCGGACATGGAGGTGATCCAGCGCCTCTCCGGTGATGGAGTCACCGACTATTTCGTCATGCCCCTGCCCTTTCAGGACGCCAGCCGCACGTCGACGCTCAGCTTCGCCACCCGCCAGCCCGGCGGTTTTACCGCGCTTCAGCTGGCGCAGCTGACGACGGCGGCGCGAATCTGGTCGCCCTTCGCCGAGCGCTGGGTGCTGCGGCACATCGCGCTGGACCTGCTGGCGCACTATCTCGGGCGGGTGCCGGCTGAACGGGTCTACAGCGGCCAGATCGAACGCGGCGACGTCACCACCATCGAGGCGGCGATGCTGATCTGCGATCTGCGCAATTTCACGGCGATGACGGACAGCAGCGCGCGGGGCCGCATCGTCACCCTGCTCAATCGCTGGTTCGAGCGAATCGGCGCCGCGATCCAGGAACGCCACGGCGATATCCTGAAGTTCATGGGCGACGGCCTGCTCGCGGTCTTTCCGCTGACGGAGAGCCGCACCCTGACCTGCGACCGCGCGCTCGATGCGGCGATCGACGCGCTCGCCCGGACCGAAGCCCTCAATGCCGAGCTGGCGGCGGAGGGAATCTCGCCGCTCCGCTTCGGCATCGGCCTGCATTGCGGCGAGGTCGCGTTCGGCAATATCGGCACGCGCGAGCGGCTCGATTTCACCGTGATCGGGCCGGCGGTCAATCTGGCGAGCCGCCTGCAGGACCTGACCAAGGCGCTCGACACGCCGATCCTGGCCTCGGCCGATTTCGCCGCGGCCAGCAGCCGCGTCTTGCGGACCCTGGGCGCGCGGGCGGTGCGCGGCCTGGCGACGGAGATCGCGGTCTTCGCGCCCTGACCTTAGCCCTCGCCGGCCGGCAGGCTGATTTGCACGCGGAAGCCGCGATCGGGCAGGTTGTCGAAGCGGATCTCGCCCTCCATCGCCTCTACCAACGCGCGCGAGACGGAGAGGCCGAGGCCGATGCTCTGCTTGTTGTCGACCATCTGCGGGTCGGCGAAGCTGACGAAGGGCGTGCCGAGCTGGTCGACCTTGTCGGCGGGCACGCCGGGCCCCTCATCGCGCACTTCCATGCTGACCCACTGGCCGTCGCGCTGTGCGTCGATCTCGATCGCGCCGGCGATCGGCGAGTATTTGATGGCGTTGTCGACGATGTTCAGCAGCAGCTGGCGCAGCGATTGCCGGTCGGCGCGGATGGTCAGGGCCTCGTCGTCGAACACCCTGACGTGCAGTGACTTGCCGGCAATGGCGCCGCTTTCCATGCGCAGGACGTCGGTCAGGGCCGGGTGCAGCGGCACGTCCTCGATGCGCAGATCGAGCACGCCGGATTCGATGCGCGAGACGTCGAGAATCTGGTTGACCAGCTCGAGCAGGTGGCGGCCGCTGCGGTGGATGTTCTCGGCATAGTCCTTGTAGACCGGCTGGTCGCGCGGTCCGAGCAGTTCCAGGCGCATGACGTCGGAAAAGCCGATGATGGCGTTGAGCGGCGTGCGCAGTTCGTGGCTCATCATCGACAGGAACCGGCTCTTGGCGCGGCTGGCCGCCTGGGCGGCATCCTTGGCATGCAGCAGGGCCTGCCGGTTGCGGAACTGGCCGATGGCAAGGCGGAGAATCTCCGCAAAGGCGCGGATCGTGGACAGCTCGTCGCCATCCGGCGCGCGCTGCTTCCTGTAGTAGGTGGCGAAGGTGGCGATGACGGTGCCGTCGGGCTCGATCACCGGATGCGACCAGCAGGCGGCGAACCCGGCCTGCCGGGCCAACTCTCCGTAGGGTGCCCAATAAGGATGGCTGGACACATCGGTCACGATTACCGGCCGGCGCAGGGCGGCCGCCGAGCCGCACGACCCGACGCCCTCGCCGATCGGCAGGCCGTCGACCGCGGCATTGTAGAAATCCGGCAGATTGGGCGCCGCGCCGTGGCGGATGATGCCGTTCTCGATCAGCAGGATGGAGCCGATGGCGCCGGGGATGATCCGCTCGATGGCGCGCACCACCTCGAGCAGCACATCCTCGAGCCTGTGCGCGATTGCAAGACGCTGCAGGATGGTGACGAAGGCGGCCTCGCGCGCGGCGATATCGGCCGCGCGGTGCTCGAAGGCGGCACGCTGCCGTTGGGCCCGCCATGCCCAGGCCAGGGCGGCGGCGACCACCAGCGCGCAAACGATCACGATGCCCAGCGGCCATCCGGTCATGCGACCGGCCACTCCGTTGACGGATTATGCAGCATTGCCCTCAGCTCTACCGCCCGGCAGCCGGACCCCGATCCGGCGACCGCCACTTTGCCACCGCCGGCCATACCCGTCCCCTGGCCGCCGGTTGACCTAACATATGCCAGAATGCGCGCACCTGCCACTAGGCAGGGCTACTATTCGACGCCGTCGGCAATGATGAAGTTGCAGCGCGTGGCGTTCAGCCGCAACGGCAGGATCTGCTGATAGGCCGGCGAATGGTACCAATCCTCGGCGGACTGGCGTGAGGGGAATTCCAGCACCGCGATCCGCTCGCAGGGCGTTTCCCCTTCCAGCACGGTGAATTTTCCGCCGCGGACGACGAAGCGGCCGCCATAGGCCTCGATGGTCGGCATCACCTGCTTGCGGTACTGCTCGAACATCTCCGGGTTGTCGACGAATTCGTAGACAATGCAGTACGCTTTCATCGCAAATCCCCTATGGCTACAACTCGCTGCGCAATTCGGCCAGCCGGCGGAACGGCGAGGCGGCATCATGACCCGGCGACAGCCCGCGCCGCAACCCTTCGCGGCCCCAGCGGTCGCGGATCGCCAGTTGCAGCCAGGCGGCCGCCTGATCGCCGCGGCGCGCCGTCAGGCGGCCTGCCTCCGCGAGCCAGGACCAATGCGCCGCGAGCGCCGCGTCAAGCGCGTCCAGACCCACGCCGGCTTGCGCGGAGACGAGCAGAACCCTGGGTGCCCAGCCGGCGGCGCTCGACCTGGCCAGCGACAGCGCGCCCTTCACGTCGGCCTTGGCGCGGTTGGCGCTGGCGCCGAGGTCGGATTTGGTCACCGCGACGATGTCGGGAATCTCGGCGATGCCCGCCTTCATGTATTGCAGGGAATCGCCGGAGCCCGGCTGCACGCAGAACAGGACCGTGTCGGCGCAGAGCGCGATCTCCGTCTCCGACTGGCCCACGCCGACCGTCTCCACCAGCACCACATCGAACAGCGCGCGCATCAGCACCATGGCGCCATAGGTCAGGTCGGCGAGGCCGCCCAGCCTGTCGCGCGCCGCCATCGAGCGGATGAAGATGCCCTGGTCGTCGGGGTCGGTGCGGATGCGCGTGCGGTCGCCGAGCAGCGCGCCGCCGGTCAGCCGCGAGGAGGGATCAACGGCGATGACGCCGATGGTTTTCCCCTCGGCGCGGAAGCGGCCGATGAGGGCGCCGGCCAAGGTCGACTTGCCGACGCCGGGCGGGCCGGTGAGCCCGATGACCTGCGCCGCCGGTTGCGCGAAGGCCTCGTCGAGCAGGGCCAGCGTCGCGTCGCCGTCGGGATCGCGCTCGATTTCCGCGAGAGCCTGCGCGAGCGCCGGCTTGCCGCCGGCGCGGAGGGTGAAGAGGGAGGTCATGAGACAACGCCAGAGATCGCAGCTTGCGCCGCTGTGCTCCTTCCCCCCCGCCGACGGAAGTCGGCCTTCGCCGACGGCCGGGGGAAGGGTGGGAAGGGAGGCGATGCAGCGCCGAGTTCCTCAAGAAACAGCATTCGCTTAGATCGCCTCCGGCGATGGGCGCCCGCAGGCGCGCTCCCCCCCATCCTCCTACGACTAGGCTCGCTTTGCTCGCCAAGTCTCCGCTGCCTTCCCCCGCAAGGGGGGAAGGGAGTCTTCTTTTCGTGGGGAAACGAAGCAGGAAGGTCAGGACCTACTGCGTCTGACCTCTGACTTCCGACTTCTGACTTCCGACTCACCCCTCGCC
>JAEUKU010000217.1 GCA_016794075.1 Rhodospirillaceae bacterium | reverse complement strand
CGGCATCCTCCTCATCGATGCCGGGCAGATCTGGAACGAGGATGTCGAGGCAGCCGCCGCGCGCCTGCCGATGCTGGAGCAGGTCAAGGCGACGTGGCTCGAGGAGCCGTTCAACGGCAGCGCCTACGAGGCCTATGGCGCACTTGCCAAGCGGCCGAGCAGCGTGAAGCTTGCCGGCGGCGAGGCCGCGCACAACATCCACATGGCGCGCCACACGATCGACATCGGCAAGGTCGGCTTCATCCAGATCGATTGCGGCCGCATCGGCGGCATCGGCCCGGCCAAGCAGGTGGCGGATTACGCGGTGGGCAAGGGCGTCACCTATGTGAACCACACCTTCACCACGCACCTGGCGCTCTGCGCCTCGATCCAGCCCTTCGCCGGCCTCGCCGATCATCGCATCTGCGAATACCCGGTGAAGCCACAGCCGATGGCCTGGGAGATGTGCAAGACCCATATCGCGCCCGATGCGAACGGCGAGGTGCGGGTGCCCGAGGCGCCGGGCCTCGGCATCGAGATGGACCTGGCGGCGATGAAGAAATATCTCGTCGACGCTGAGATCAAGGTCGGCGGCAAGGTGCTCTATCGCACGCCGGCGCTGGCCTGAGGGGCCGCGCTTGACGCGTCTTCGGGTCGCGGCCTAGAGTCATCCGGCATGCCAGAAGCTATTCCGGAATACCGGAAAGTGATGAGCGGGGAGGCGGAAGGCGCGATGGGCTTGCTCGCGGGACAGGTCTGCATGATCACCGGCGCCGGCCAGGGCCTCGGCCGGGCGATCGCGCTGGAGATGGCGGGCGAGGGCGCTGGCGTCATCCTGCTGGAGCGCAATCCCGAGACGCTGCGCCAGGTCGCCGCCGAGATCGCCGCCGTCGGCGGAACGGCCGAAGCGCATGCGCTCGACATCACCGATTACGATGCCTACGCCAAGGCCGTCGCCGACACGTCCGCGAAATTCGGCAGGATCGACGTGCTGGTCAACAACGCCGCGATCAACCCGCCGCCGCGCACAATCCTCAACGACACGCTGGAGGATTGGCGCCGCACCATCGCCATCAATCTGGAATCCGTCTACATGGGCGCGAAACTGGTGGCCCCGCACATGGTCGCGCGGAAATCCGGGCGCATCATCAGCATCGCCTCGATCCAGGGCTATGCGTCGAGCGGCGAATGCGGGCCATACAACGCAGCCAAGGGCGCCATCATCGCCTTCACCAAGTCGCTGGCGGTGGAACTCGGCTCGCACAACATCCTGGTCAATGCGGTTGCACCCGGCTTCATGCGCACGCCGATGTCGATCATCAACGGCGTCGACGAGACCGAGACGCCGGGCTTCATCGAATGGTACGTGGACAAGGGCAAGATCCCGCTGCGCCGCACCGGACTTCCGGAGGACGTCGCAGGCACGGTGATCTTCCTGGCGTCGAAATACTGCCGCTACATGACCGGCCAGCTGCTGACCGTCGACGGCGGATTGATGAGCACGTTCTGAAAAGACAAACCTGAAACGGAGGCTTGGGACACGCGATGAACAGGAACGGATTTGGCGGGATCTCCCGCCGGCAGATGCTGAAGGCGGGTGCGGCACTCGGCGCCGGTGCGGTCGCGGGAGGCTTGCCGTCGCTGGCGGCACGCGCCGACACGCCGGAGCTGACCATGTGGTGGTGGGGCGAGCAGGAGCTGCCCGGTCTGCAGGCCTTCGTCGACGAATCGGTGAAGGCCTACACCGCCGCCACCGTGAAGCCGATGCTGCAGGACACCGCCGTGGTGATCTCGCAGTTCCAGACCGCCGCGGCCGCCGGCGAGGCGCCGGACATCCAGTACCTGTGGAACGGCATCTACCACATGGAGAGCGTGTGGCTCGGCTACGTGAAGCCGCTGAACGGCCTGGTGAAGGACGAGGTCATCACGTCGTCGAACCCGACCCTGCTGAGCCGTTACGGCGGCAACATCTACCGCCTCGGCTGGTATCCGTTGCCGATGGTGTGGATCTACAACAAGGATCTCTACGACAAGGCCGGGCTCGACGCGGACAACCCGCCGAAGACCTGGGATGAGCTGCTGGCAGCGGCAGAGAAGCTGAAGAGCGCCGGCATCTCGCCGATCGGCGGCGGCATCCAGGACGGCTATTGGGGCGAGTGGTTCGCCGGCCACGGCTTCGCGCAGAACGTCGACAGCGCCGGCGAGATCGTCGATCTCTTCACCGGCGAGAAGGATTTCCGCGAGCCGCGCTATCACGCCCATTGGGTGAAGCTCGAGGAGCTGAAGAAGGCCGGCTTCCTCAATCCGGAGATCTCCTCGACCGAGCTCTATCCCGGCATCGACCTCATCGTCGCCGGCAAGGTGGCGACCGGCCTTTCCATCGGCTCGCGCCTGCCCGCCGACAGCAAGGCGACCGGCGGTCGCATTGGCGTCATGCCCATGCCGGTCTACGGCCCGGGCAAGATGGCGGGCAAGCCGATCCTCGACACCCAGGGGATCGGCATCTCCGCCGGCTCGAAGAACCCGGAAGCTGCCGCGGCCTTCCTCGAATATCTCAATTCGCCGGAGCGGCTGAAGGCCTTCTACGACAAGACCGGCTGGCTGCCGGCCAACGTCAACTTCGACCTCTCGGTCGTCGAGGATGCCTCGGTGCGCGACATGTGGCAGCGCTGGGGCCTCTCCGAGAACATCCCCTATCTCGGCAACCTGGTGCCGGGGCAGTTCTACGAGCAGGCGCTGCTCCCCGCCGCGCAGCAGGTGGTCGAAGGCAAGATCACCGGCGAACAGGCGGGCGAGCTCGCCTACAACGTCGCCAAGGAGTGGCGCGAGTTTAACCCGGACATCGTCGAAAACTACAAGACGTGGGCCGTGGACCTGGCCGGGTAAGGTTGCGATGATGCGGAGAGCCGGGGCGCCGCCGCGTCTCGGCTCTCTTTTCTTATAGAGACGATGATGACGAGAGCATTCCAGGGGCGAAAGCGGTGACCCAAGGTTCGCGACTGACGCCCTACCTCTACGTCGCACCGCTGGTCGCGCTGCTGCTCTTCGTCTTCGGTTATCCGCTGGTCCGCATCTTCGAGTTCAGCTTCAAGATGGTGCGCGGCATCGACGGGCCGTGGATCGGCCTGCGCAACTACGATCTGGTGCTCTCGCAATCCCTGTTCTGGGAATCGGTGCAGCACAACCTGCTGCTGCTGCTCGCCGTGCCGTTCATGGTGATCTGGTCGCTGCTCATCGCCGTCGTGCTCTATGAGCGCCTCAAGGGCTGGAAGCTCTACCGCGTGGTGCTGTTCCTGCCCTACATCCTGGCGATCCCGATCATCGCCGTGATCATGAAGAAGATGTTCCAGTTCAACGGCCCGGTGAACGAAGTGCTGCGCTGGATCGGTCTCGACTTCCTGGCGCTGGACTGGATCGGCTCCTCCGACGTGGCGTTGTGGACCGTGATGCTGCTGATCATCTGGCGCGAATCCGCACTCGGCATCATCCTGTTCCTGGCGCGGCTGCTGGCGCTGGACGAATCCCTGATCGAATCCGCCAAGCTGGAGGGCGCCAATTGGTGGCAGCGCCTGTGGCATATCATCGTGCCGCAGATGAAGACGGTGATCGAGTTCTACGTGGTGGTCAGCGTCATCACCATCCTCTCCGCTGTCTTCGCCTATGTCTATGTCATCGGCGGCGGCCGCGGCGGGCCCGGCACCTCGACCATGGTGGTGGAGCTCTACATCTTCAACGCGCTCATCCGAACCAGCCTGCCGGGCATCGCCTCGGCGGTCTCGGTCATGCTGTTCCTGGTGTCGCTGCTGCTGATCGTGCCGCTCTTCGCCATGCGCCGCCGCGCGAACGAGGAGGAGATGGGCTGAGATGACGGCGATCCCTCAACCCGCGCCGCGCCGCCCGCGCCCAGACCTCGCGCTGAAGCACGCCATCCTGGTGCTGGCGACGGTGGTCGCGCTCGCGCCCAGCGCCTTCATGATAGTGACCTCGCTGAAAAGCGACGCGGAATATACCCTCGACAAGGTCGGCCTGCCCGACAGCCTGGTGCTCGACCATTACCGCAGCGTGATCTTCGAAAGCGATTTCTTCGGCTGGATGGGCAACAGCATCATCCTGGCCGCCGGCGCGGTGGCGCTCAGCACCGTGGTCTCCTGTCTCGGCGCCTACGCCATCGCCCGCATGCAGTTCGCGGGCAGGGGGCTGCTCTTCTCGCTCAGCACCTCGCTGATGGCGATTCCCCCGGTGGTCATGATCGTGCCGCTCTTCGTGCTCTACACCCAGCTGAAGCTGATCAGCACCTATCAGGGCGCCATCCTCATCTATGCCGGGCTGATCACGCCCTTCTCGGTCTACCTGTTGACCAGCTTCTTCCGCACCCTGCCGAAGGAGATCTTCGAATCCGCCCGCATCGACGGCGCCTCGGATCTGCTGATCCTGCTGAAGATCGTCATCCCCCTGTCGCTGCCGGCGCTGCTGACCCTGGTCGTGGTCAACGCGCTCTATGTGTGGAACGACCTGCTGATCGCCATCATCTTCCTGCAGGACGATTCCAAGCGCACGCTGATGGCCGGCATCAGCGTGTTCCAGGGCCGCTACGGCGACCAGATCCCGCTGACCATGGCCGGCATGGTCTTCGCCAGCGCGCCCATGGTCATCCTCTATCTCGCCTTCCAGAAGCACTACATCCAGGGCCTGATGGCCGGCTCGATCAAATGAGCGAGTTGGCTCTGGAAAGCGCCGCGCTACGCGTGCGCGTCAATCCCCAGATCGGCGGCACCATCACCCGCATCGCGCACAAGGCCACTGGCCTCTCCGTCCTCGGCACCGTGCCGTGGCAGCCGGTCGATGCGCCGCTGGAAACCGTCGCCGCGCCGGACGAGCGGACCTGGCTCACCCGTTACACCGGCGGCTGGCCGCTGCTCTTTCCCAATGGCGGCGATGCCTGCGCCTTCGGTCGCAGCCGGCACG
>JAEUKU010000175.1 GCA_016794075.1 Rhodospirillaceae bacterium | reverse complement strand
TTGGACGAGGCGCCTGGCGCAACGGCCAAGCCGTGCAAACCCGCCTTGCGTCCAATGCCGGATGCCGCCGATGTAACGGGACAATTAACGCTGCTAGGCCGCCTTGCGAGCCGCGAAAACCATCACCGCCACGCCGCCGGCCACCGCCCAGGTGAGGGGCGCGACGGCTTCGTCCAGCAGCAGGGCCGCAAGGCCGAGGCCGAAGAAGGTCTGCAGCAATTGCAGTTGCCCGATCCGCGCCGCACCGCCCAGGGCCAGGCCGCGATACCAGAACAGGAAACCGACGAACATCGAGAACAGCGAGACGTAGCCGAACCCGGCCCAGGCCGCGGCGGGCACCGCCGCCAAGTCGGCCGGCCAGAGCAGCGCGGTGGCCGCGCCGGACACGGGCAGCGACAGCACCAGGGCCCAGGAGATCACCGCCAGGCTGCCCAGCCGCGAGGTCAGCTTGCCGCCCACCGCATAGCCGAAGCCGCAGGTGACGATGGCCGCCAGCATCAGCAGGTCCGCTACCTCGAAGGTGAGGCCGCCGGCGATCCAGGCATGGCCGGCGACCAGCGCCGATCCGAGCGTGGCGAAGAGCCAGAACAGCGGCCGCGGCCGGTCCTGGCCGATCAGCACCGCAAAGCCCGCCGTGGCCAGCGGCAGCAGGCCGATGAAGGGTATGGCGTGGCTCGCCGGCACGTAGCGCAGGGCGAGCGCGGTGAAGAGCGGGAAACCGAGCACGACGCCGAAGGCGGCCAGCGCCAGGTCGCGCCAGTCGCGCCGGCTGGGCCAGGGCGCGCGCGTCAGCAGCAGCAATCCGGCGCCCAGCAGCCCGGCGAAGGCCGCCCGGCCGGCGGTGACGAAATAAGGATCGAGTGCTTCCACTGCGACCCGCGTCGCCGGGAGCGAGGCGGAGAAGATCAGCATCCCCACCGCGCCATGCGCCCAGGCGCGGAGTTCGGTGCTGGGACGCGCATCCACAGTGGTGACCGCCATAGGGACCTCGTTTTCGTCACCCCGCCGACGAAAGTCGGCCTGCGCCGACGGCGCTTGACCCGGGGGTCCAAACTTGGATCGCCGGGTCACGCCCGGCGATGACGAAGCTAAGAAGCGCCGGCTGGTCGAAACAGGGACAGATGCACTACACTCATTAAAACTGTACTGGTACGGATAATATGACAGCTTCGCCCTCGACGCCTCCGACCCTGACCGAGCGCATCGGCGCCGCCATCCTGGCGCGGATCGAGGCGCGCTCGCTGGCGCCGGGCGCCAAGCTGCCGTCGATCCGCGCGGCGGCGGCCGAGTTCGCGGTCAGCAAGTCGACGGTGGTCGAGGCCTATGACCGGCTGGTGGCGGCCGGCCGCATCGAGGCCCGGCGCGGCTCCGGCTTCACCGTGGCGGCGCAGCGCGCGCCGCTCACGCTCCAGGAGCTGGCGCCGAAACTCGACCGCGCCGTGGATCCGGTCTGGGTGGCGCGGCAATCGCTGGAGGCCGAGGACCGCGCGCTGAAGCCTGGCTGCGGCTGGCTGCCGGAGAGCTGGCTGCCCGAGGCGGAGCTGCGCCGCGCCCTGCGCGCGGTCGCCCAGGCGCCGCAGGCGAAGCTGCTGGAGTACGGCCATCCGCTCGGCTATCTGCCTTTGCGCCAGGCGCTGCAGGCGCGCCTCGCCGAGCTGGAGATCGACGCGCCACCCAGCCGCATCCTGCTGACCGACGGCGGCACCCAGGCGATCGACCTGGTGCACCGCCATTTGCTGCAGCCGGGCGACAAGGTCCTGGTCGACGATCCCGGCTACTTCAACTTCCACGCCAACCTGCGCGCGCATCGCGCCGTGGCGCTGCCGGTGCCGCGCCTGATGGACGGCCCGGATCTCGATGCGCTGGCGGAGTTCGCGCGGACGCAGAAGCCGAAGCTCTATCTGATGAACGCGGCGCCACAGAACCCGACCGGCGGCGGCCTCTCCCCAGCCAAGGCGCACCGCCTGCTGCAGCTGGCCGAGGCACATGATTTCCGCATCGTCGAGGACGACGTGTTCGGCGAGTTCCGCCGCCACGCCACGCCGCTCCTGGCGGCACTCGACGGGCTCAAGCGCGTCATCCATCTCGGCAGCTTCTCCAAGATTCTCTCCGCCGGCGTTCGCTGCGGCTTCATCGCCGCCGACGATGCCACGATCGACGCGCTGCTCGACCTGAAGATCGCCACCTGCTTCGGCATGGACCAGGCGGCGGCGCAGGTGGTGCATCGGCTGCTCGCCGACGGCACTCATCGCAAGCACGCCGAGCAGGTGCGCA
>JAEUKU010000114.1 GCA_016794075.1 Rhodospirillaceae bacterium | reverse complement strand
ATCGAGGTTGATCCACAATCCGCCCGGCTGGCCCTGGCGAAAGGGCGTGTAGAGCGTGCCGCCGATCGTGCGCGGGAGGAGTTCGCGGATCGCCCGCATGGCGTCGAGCCACAGGGCCTGGTCGGTCGAGGCGCGCCAGATCTGCGCGACGGCTTCGGCCACCGCCGCGCGCTGCGCCAATCCCTTGGCCCTCAAGCGACCCCCCGCATCGATCGGCCCCGCCTCATGGGGGCACGCCCGGAACAGGCATACTCCCGTATTGGTAGTCTAGCGCGACCGTGGCGAAGCCGTCGATAGCGGATGGCCTCGGCATCCTGCTGTCAAATGCGTTGCCGCCGCGCATCGGCGGCGCGCGCCTTGTGGGTGCGGCAGGGCGATGGACTGGACATCGTGAAAATGGTGCCGTAGGAGGGATTTGAACCCCCGACCACCCGCTTACGAAGCGGATGCTCTACCACTGAGCTACTACGGCGACCGGACGGCCCGTTGGAACCGGGGCCCGCCAAGCCTCTCAGCCCGGCTTTGCGAAATGGTTAACCGGGCGAAGGCGCGCGGACACTAGTTCACGCGCCGTGCGGCGTCAACCGAGGCGCCGATGGGTGCCGCCGCGGCGCCTTCGCGCGGGGCGGGCTCGCCCGCCGCGGGGCCGGGCTTAGGCCCGGGCTGGGCCCCCGCGCTGCCATGCGGAATGGGGCCCAGCGGGGCGCCCGCGGGCGCGCTGGCGGGGAAGGCGGCGGCGCCTGCACCGAGCAATCCAGCGGTTTCCTCCGGGGCTTGGTCGATCAGCAATCCGCCTTCCAGCGCGCCGTGACGCGGGCTCGCGGCGCCGGCGCGCCAGGCGAGCGAATCGATCGCATCGCAGCGCGGGCAGCAGAGCTGCCAGCCGGCGGTCTCCGGTCCGCCCGCGCCGGGCGTGCCGCAGCTGTCGCAGATCCAGTCGGCATCGGCCCGGGCGCGCAGGGCGGCGTCCAGCCATTGCCGCTCGCCGCTGCTGCCGGCGCCGTTCTCACCGGCTTCCAGCCGCGCCATGCGGCGGCAGGTATCCGCGCTGGGCGCGCCGTCGTCGCCCGCTGCCTGCTCCAGCTCGATCAGGCGCTGCAGGTGCCGGCGCGCTTCGCCCCACAATTTCGCCGTCAGCGCCGCGTCGGCGGCGATGCGGTGGCTCTCGGCGTGGTCCGGATTCTGCTTCACCAGCTTCTCCACCCGCTGAGCGCGGTCGAGCGGGGAATCGCCGCCGACCGCCTCGAGATAGAAGCGGCCGAGCGCGGCATGCGGCTGGTCGTCCCATACCTGCTCGATCAGCTTCGCCGCCTCGCGCACCTTGCCCTGGCGCAGCAGGGCACGGCCGAGCGCCAGGCGCGCCGGCACCAGATCGGGGGCGAGCTTCACCGCCTCGCGCGCCATCGCCTGCGCGCGGCCGGATTCCGCCGCATTGCCGGGCTCGGACAGGATGCGGCGCGCCTGCTCGGTCAGCAGCCCGGCGCGGCGCCGCTGCGCCTCCTTCGGGTTCATGCCGCCGGCGCGGGCCAGCTGGTTCAGGCTTTCCTTGGCGAGGTCGAGCTTGCCCGCCTTCACCTGCAGCCGGTGCGCCGTCTCCGCCGCCCAGGCCGCCTGGGGTGCCACCCCCATCGCCTTCTCCGCGTGGGTCAGGGCGGCCGCCTCGTCGCCGCGCTTCAAGGCGCCGGTGGTGAGCCCGCGCAGGCCGAGCAGCGCCGTTTCCGGCGCATGGGTCAAATGGGCGAAATAGCGCTCGGCGCTGGATTCATCGCCGGCCAGCTGCGCCGCCTGCGCCGCCAGCAGCAGGGTCAGCGGCGGCTCGCCCAGCAGATCATGCGCGACCTTCGCCTGGCGGCGCGCCTCGGCGGCATCGCCGGCGGCGACCGCGGTCAGGCCGCGGGTCAGCGCGCGATAGCCGCGCGCCTTGCGCGAATTCGACATCGCCAGCGAGAAGCTCTGCGGCGAATGCAGCACCAGGCTCAGCACCCACCACAGGAAATGCAGCAGCAGGAAGACGACGACGATGAGGAAGACCGCCGCGCCGACATGCATGTCGAGCCGGTAGCCCAGCCATTCCAGCGTCACGTCGCCGGGGTTGTAGGCGAAATAGAGCGCCGCGCCGACCAGGACGACGAGCAGCGGCAGATAGAGCAGCAGGACGCGCGACAGCCTCACGTCACTCTCCCGTGCCCTGGTTCGGCGCCGCGGCGCCGGCCTGCGGCGCCAGTTCGCGGGTCGAGATGTCGGCCAGCTGGGCGGCGACATGCTCGACGGCAAGGCGCGCTTCGGCCTGGCTCAGCCACTCGGCGGAGGTCTCGGCGGCGAGGCCGTCGAG
>JAEUKU010000112.1 GCA_016794075.1 Rhodospirillaceae bacterium | reverse complement strand
GATCCTGACCCGCGAGCAGGTCGCGGCCTATTGCCCGATCCTCGATTGCTCGCCCAATGCGCGCTACCCGGTCTTCGGCGCCAGTTTGCAGCGCCGCGGCGGCGTCGCCCGCCATGACGCGGTCGCCTGGGGCTTCGCCCGCGCCGCCGACGCGCGCGGCGTCGATATCATCCAGAACTGCGAGGTGACCGGCTTCAAGATCGAGGGCGGCAAGGTGGTCGGCGTCGAGACGACACGCGGCTCCATCGGCGCCAAGAAAGTCGGCATCGTGGTCGCCGGCCATTCGGGCGTGCTGGCCGGGATGGCGGGCTTCCGCCTGCCGGTGGAGAGCCACCCGCTGCAGGCCATGGTCTCCGAGCCGATCAAGCCAGTCTTGGACTGCGTCGTCATGTCCGGCCAGGTGCATGTCTATGTCAGCCAGTCCGACAAGGGCGAGCTGGTCTTCGGCGCCGGGATCGACAGCTTCAATTCGTATGCGCAAATCGGCAGCCCGCCGGTGGTGGAGAACATGCTGAACGCGCTGATCGAGCTGTTCCCGATGTTCAGCCGCCTGCGCTTCCTGCGCCAGTGGGGCGGTATCGTCGACACCTGCCCGGATGCCAGCCCGATCATCGGCAAGACGCCGGTCGAGAACCTGTTCCTCAATTGCGGCTGGGGCACCGGCGGCTTCAAGGCCACGCCCGGCTCCGGCCATGTCTTCGCCCACACCATCGCGACGGGAGAGCCGCACAAGCTGGCGCAGCCCTTCGCGCTGGAGCGCTTCACCACCGGTTACCTGATCGACGAGCACGGCGCCGCCGGCGTCGCCCACTGATCTTGAGGCATTACGATGTTGGTCATCCCCTGCCCTTACTGCGGTCCGCGCGACGAGCATGAGTTCTCTTATGCGCGCGAAGGGCACATCGCCCGCCCGACCAATGCCGAGCAAATTTCGGACGCGGACTGGGCCCAGGACCTGTTCATGCGCAAGAACCCGAAGGGCGTGCATTACGAGCGCTGGATGCACGCCAAGGGCTGCCGCCGTTATTTCAACGTGGCGCGCGATACGGTGACGCACGAGATCTACGCGGTCTATGAGATGGGCCAGCCCGCTCCTGACGTGAAGAAGGAGTCCGGCCGATGAGCAACCAGGCCAACCGCCTCGGCACTGGCGGCCGCATCGACCGCTCCAAGCCGCTGCGCTTCACCTTCGACGGCAAGAGCTATTACGGCTATCAGGGCGACACGCTCGCATCGGCGCTGCTCGCCAACGGCGTGGTGCTGGTCGGGCGCAGCTTCAAGTATCACCGCCCGCGCGGCATTCTCTCCGCGGGGGCCGAAGAGCCGAATGCGCTGATCCAGCTTGGCACCGGCAACCGCACCGAGCCCAACCTGCGCGCGACGCAGATCGAGCTCTATGACGGGCTGGTGGCGGAGAGCCAGAACCGCTGGCCCAGCCTCGCCAACGACATGGGCGCGGTGAACTCCTTGTTCCACCGCCTGTTCCCGTCCGGCTTCTACTACAAGACCTTCATGTGGCCGAAGAGCTTCTGGATGAAGTATGAGCTCATCATCCGGCGCATGGCGGGTCTCGGCAAGTCGCCGACCGAGCCCGATCCCGACCGCTACGACAAGCTCTACGCCCATTGCGACGCGCTCGTTGTTGGCTCCGGTCCGGCGGGTCTGGCGGCCGCACTGGCAGCGGGCCGTGCGGGTGCCCGCGTCATTCTGGTCGACGAACAGCAGGAATTCGGCGGCTCGCTGCTGCATGACCGCCAGGCGGTCATCGACGGCAAGCCCGCGGCGGACTGGGTCGCCTCGGCGGTGGCCGAGCTCGCCGCCATGCCGGAGGTGACGCTGCTGCCGCGCACCGTCGCCTTCGCCTATTACGACCACAACGCCGTCAGCTGCATGGAGCGGGTGACCGATCACCTCGCCCCCAACTCGCCCGATTTCGCCAAGCAGCCGCGCCAGCGCCTGTGGCGCATCCGCGCCAAGGACATCATCCTGGCGACCGGCGCGATCGAGCGGCCGCTGGTCTATCTCGACAACGACCGGCCGGGTTGCATGCTGGCCTCCGCCGCGCAGACCTTCGTCAACCGCTATGGCGCCATGCCCGGCAAGCGCGCCGTGGTGATGACCAACAACGACAGCGCCTATCGCGCGGCGCTCGACCTCGCCGATGCCGGCGTCGCGGTCCCCGCCATCGTCGACCTGCGTGAGGACCCGCAGGGCGAGCTGGTCGCCGCGGCGAAGCAACGCGGCATCGACGTGCTGGCCGGCCATGCGGTGACGCGCGTCTCCGGCAAGCTGGCCGTGAGCGGCGTCGAGGTCATGCGCCTCTCCCCCGATGCTAAGGCCGTCAACGGTCCGGCGCGGAGCATCTCCTGCGATCTCGTCATGTCGTCCTCCGGCTGGCAGCCGACGGTGCATCTGTTCTCGCAGAGTCGCGGCAAGCTGCGCTGGGAACCGGGCATCCTCGCCTTCGTGCCGGACAAGCAGTTGCCGGGGCAGAACAGCCATTCCGTGGGTGCCGCCGCCGGCATCTTCAACACCGACGCCTGCCTGGCCGACGGCCACGCCGCCGGCGCGATGGCGGCCAACGCGGCTGGTTGCACCGGCTCCAGCGGCGATGCGCCGACCGCATCGTCCGAGCCGGCAGCGGGCGACCTGCGCGCCGTGTGGTACGTGCCATCGAGCGCGCCGGTCGGCCGCCAGGGCAAGCATTTCATCGACTACCAGAACGACGTCACCGCCGCCGACGTCATGCTGGCGCATCGGGAAGGCTATCGCTCGGTCGAGCACCTGAAGCGCTACACGACCATGGGCATGGCGACCGATCAGGGCAAGACCAGCAACGTGAACGCACTGGCCCTGATGGCGGAGCTGCGCGGCGTCAGCGTGCCGGAGGTCGGCACCACCACCTTCCGCCCGCCCTACACCCCGGTCACCATCGGCGCCTTCTCCGGCATCGACAAAGGCGATTTCCTGGACCCGATCCGCAAGACGCCCCTGCATTCCTGGCATGAGCAGCATGGGGCGCCCTTCGAGACGGTCGGCCAGTGGCACCGCGCCTGGTACTATCCGAAGCCGGGCGAAAGCATGCACGACGCGGTCAACCGCGAGGTGAAGGCGGTGCGCACGTCGGTCGGCATCGTCGACGCTTCGACCCTCGGCAAGATCGACATCCAGGGGCCGGATGCCGCCTGGTTCCTCAACATGGTCTACACCAACGCCTGGTCGAAGCTGGAGCCGGGCAAGTGCCGCTATGGCCTGATGCTGGGCGAAGACGGCATGGTGATGGATGACGGCGTCACCAGTCGCATCAGCGAGAACCACTTCCACATGACCACCACGACGGGTGGTGCTGCGCGCGTCATGGCGTGGCTGGAGGACTGGCTGCAGTGCGAGTGGTTGGACAAGAAGGTGTACCTGACCAGCGTCACCGAGCAATGGGCGGTGATCGGCGTCAGCGGCCCGCTGGCCAGCAAGCTGATGGCCGAGGTGGCGCCGGAGCTGCCGCTCGACGATGCGACCTTCCCCCACCTCTCGTTCCGCGATGGCGTCGTCGCCGGCGTGAACAGCCGCATCTACCGCATCACCTTCACCGGCGAGGCGACCTACGAGATCAACGTGGCGCCCTCCTATGCCATGCATGTGTGGCGGGCGCTGATGCAGGCGGGCGAGAAATACGGCATCACCCCCTACGGCACCGAGGCGATGCATGTGCTGCGCGCCGAGAAGGGCTTCATCATTGTCGGCCAGGAGACCGACGGCACCACCACGCCGCAGGATCTCGGCATGGACTGGATCGTCAGCAAGCAGAAACCGGACTTCCTCGGCAAGCGCTCGCTGCAGCGCTCCGACACAGGGCGGCCGGACCGCAAGCATCTCGTCGGCCTCTTGACCGACAACCCGAACGAGGTGCTGCCCGAAGGCGCGCAGATCGTGGCTGAGCTCAAGGACAAGCCGCCGATGGAGATGATCGGCCACGTGACCTCGAGCTATTGGAGCCCGAATTGCGGCCGCTCCATCGCCATGGCGCTGGTCAAGAACGGCCGCAACCGCCACGGCGAGACGGTCTACATGCCGTACGACGGCAAAGTGGTGCGCGCCAAGATCGGCGCCCCCAAGTTCCTCGATTAGGAAGGAGCGCTGAACCATGGTTGAGACCTATCAGCGCCGCACCGCGCTTGCCCATCTGGGCCTCGTCGGTCGCGCCGCCGCCGGCAAGGGCGGCGCCGGCGTGGTGATGTCCGAGGCCGGGCACCGGACCATCATCAACATCCGCGGCAATGCCCAGGACCCGGCATTCGCCGCGGCCGTGAAGAGCGCCACCGGCGTCGATCTGCCGGCCAAGGCGAATACCGTAGCCGGCACCGGCGCGCGACAGATCCTCTGGCTCGGCCCCAACGAGTGGTGGGTGACCGGCGCGGACGGCGAGGCCGACGCCCTGGTCGAGGCTTTGCGCGGCGCCTTCACCGGCCAGCACGCAACCGCCTGCGACGTCTCCGAATCGCGCGCCGTCCTTTCGCTCAAGGGCCCGAAGACCCGCGAGGTCCTGGCTCGCGGCGTCAGCCTTGACCTGCATCCGAAGGTGTTCGGCATCGGCCAATGCGCCCAGACCGGCCTGTCGCGCTGCAATGTCCTGCTGCACCAGGTCGGCGAAGGGCCGCATTTCGAGATTTACGTGCTGAAGAGCTTCTCCGACTACCTCTGGCGCTGGCTCGAGCAGATCGCCGGCGATTTCGACCTGGGGATCGAGGCGTAGATTTGACCAAGCCCCAATTGTCATCCCGGCACGCGCTGCGCTTGGTCGGGATGATGGTTGGCGAACACTAACTCGCCAGCTGCGCCAGCACTTCCCGCGAGTGGATCAGATCGCCCAGCGTCGTGCGCTGCAGGTTCTGCACCATGGCGCTCTCCGCTTCGCCGAGAACGCGGTCCAGCAACGGGCCGACGGCGCGGCCGATCGGGCATTTCGGGTTGGCTTTCGCGTGGCGCGCAAACAAGGGTTCGGATTCGACCGCCTGGTAGACCTCGTCGAGGCCGATCCGCTCGGCCGGGCGCGCCAACACGAAGCCGCCGGTGGCCCCGGCGCGGGAATCCACCAGCCCGGCGTTGCGCAGATCGCCCATCAGGCGCCGGATCAGCACCGGATTGGTGCCGACCGAGCCGGCGATATAGTCCGAGGACGTGGGGCCATCGGCCTTGGTCGCCAGCATCAGCAGCGTATGAATGGCGACGGCGAATCGGCTGTTCTGCATCTGGGGCGGTCTGTCTCGCTTCGGCTGCAACCGGATGGCGCAGCCGTCGACCGCGATTATGGGACCCCGCCCGCCGGCTTTCCAGTGTCGTCTTGCCGCTCAGCCGGCAATCGGCCAGGATGCCGGCCTGCCTGATTAACCTTGATTCCCGATCGTGACCGCGCCGCATTCCTCGAAGGCTCAATCCAAGCCGCTGACCGCGTTCGCCCTGATGGGCGGGGCCATCCTCTGCTTCTGCCTGGTCGATGCCACCGCCAAGTGGATGACCGGCGGCTATGACGCCTGGCAGATCGTCTTCGTCAGCCGCCTCATTCCGATGGCGGTCGCCGTCTTCCTCGCCTTTCGCGAGACCGGAAACCCGTTCAATTTCTACACCCGCTTCCCGCGCGAGCAGGCCATGCGCGCGCTGCTCTCGGTGCCGATGGTCTGGTGCTTCTTCGTCGGCTTGAAGACCATGGCGCTGGCCGAAGCGATCACCATCGCCTTCGTGGCGCCGCTGTTCATCATCATGCTGTCGCCGCCCCTGCTGCGGGAGAAAATCGGCCCGCGACGCTGGGCGGCCGTCATCATCGGTTTCGCCGGCGTGCTGGTGGCGCTACGGCCCGGCTTCGGCGGCGCGATGACCGGGCACATGCTGGTGCTGGTCTCGGCCTTCTGCTACGCGCTGTCGATGGTGCTGGTGCGCCGCTTCTCCGGGCGGGAGTCGACGCACAATGTCTATTTCTACGGCGCGGTCGGCTCGTTCGCCGTCGGCGGATTCATGTCGGTGCCGGTCTGGGTCGCGCCGGACGCGACCGATTGGGGCCTGCTGCTGCTGGTCGGCTTCTGGGGCGCGATCGGCGCCTATGCGGTGATCCGCGCCTATCGCCTGGGCGAGGCCTCGATGCTGGCGCCCATCGAATACACGGCGCTCATCTGGTCGATCGTCCTCGACCTGATCCTGTTCCAGCTGACGCCCGTGCCGATCGTGCTTCTGGGGGCCGCCATCATCATCGGCGCCAACCTCTACGTGGCGCACCGCGAGCATCAGCTGGGCAAGGCCACCCTGCCCCCGTCCGACCACACCGGCTAGAACCCGATGTCCAGCTCGAAACCCGGGAACACATAGATCGGCTCAAGCGCCTGCGGCCCGTCGATCCTGATGCCCAGGTCCTTGATGAGACCGTCCGCGATCGAATAGATCCAGCCGTGCACGACCAGTTCCTGGCCCGCGCGCCACGCGTTCTGCACGATGCTGGTGTGGCAGATGTTGTGGGCCTGCTGGCGCACATTGATCTCGCACAGCAGGTTCAGGCGCCTCTCCGGATCCGGCTCGCGGTCCAGCGCCTTCTTATTCGCCGCGTAGATGTCCTTGATCTTGCGCAGCCAGTTGTCGATCAGGCCGAACTCCTGCCGGTCCATCGCCGCGCGCACGCCGCCGCAGCCGTAATGGCCGCAGACGATGATGTGGCGCGTCTTCAGCACGTTGACCGCGTATTCCAGCACCGACATCAGGTTGATGTCGATGTTGTGTACCAGGTTCGCGATGTTGCGGTGGACGAACAGCTCACCGGGGGCCATGCCGATGAGGTCGTTGGCGGGGACGCGGGCATCGGAGCAGCCGATCCACAGGTACTCGGGCGTCTGCTGGCGCACCAGGCGGGAGAAGAACTCCGGATCGCGGTCGGTCATGGACTTGGCCCATTCCCGATTGCGCTGGAACAAGCTGGCCAATTCCTGCTCTTTCACAGATCCCTCCAAACCTGAGGGGGCGCCGTCCGGCAGCCCCACCTTGCGTCTCCAGTGCGCAATCTATATGGGAAATGCATGCAAAACAGCCACCATTCCTGGGTCAAGCTGGCGGTCGAGATCGGCCCCCTGATCGTCTTTTTCACCGCCTACAAGTTCGGAGGGCTGATGGCTTCGACCGCCGCGGTCATGGTCGCCACCGTGGTCGCCGCCGCAGTCAGCCATGTGGTCCTGCGCAGGATCCCGCCGATGCTCTGGGTCACCCTGATTGTGGTCCTGATCTTCGGCGGCCTGACCCTGTTCACCGGCCAGGGCATGTTCTTCTACATGAAGCCGACCATCGTCATGGCGCTGTTCGCGGCCGTGTTGCTGGGCGGCCTGCTTGCCGGGCGGCCGCTGCTGAAGCCGCTGATGAGTTCGGCCATGGAGCTGGACGATTCCGGCTGGCGCAAGCTGACCTTCCGGTTCGGGTTGTTTTTCGCCTCGGTCGCGGTGCTGAACGAGATCATCTGGCGCACCCAGCCGGAGGAGATCTGGATCGACTTCAAGGCCTTCGGCATTCTCGGCCTCAACTTCCTGTTCATCCTCACGCAGATCCCGCTGATCATGCGCCATCAGGTCAAGGAGCCGGCAAAATAGCGTCGGCGCAAAGGCGCATTCATCCGGGAATTGCGGCAAATGCCGCGGAATCCGTGCCGTCCCGGGCCGCGCCTCGGCCATATGGGGGATGGACCGCCTCGACCCCGGGAGATAGATTTCCTAGACGACAGCCAATTTGAGGCTTTCGGATGCGAAATGCGGTTACGCGGGTCGACGAGGCGGACATTACCGACCGGATCGTCGAGGCCGGCGACATCACCTCGGACATGATCCGGCGCATGGGCGACTACCTGTCCCGCAAGCGTGGCGCACGGGCCATCGCTTCGCGCAACGACATCGACCCGGTGGAGATCCGGGAATTCCTGCCCTATGTCGTCCTGGTCGACATCCAGGCGGACCCGCTGCGGGTGTTCTATCGGCTGGTCGGCACGCGGATCGCCGAATTCTACGGCGAGTTCACCGGCACCTGGATGCACGAACGCAAGATCAGCGACGCCTATCGCGGCATCGCGGAGCGCATCTATCGCACGCTGCTCGAGAGCAAGGCCCCGGTCTTCGGCGTCACCGAGATGCGCACCCGCTACGATGCGGTGGTGAGCTACGAGTGGGGCTATTTCCCCTTGTCCAGCGACGGTCGCAACGTCACCGGCGGGCTGGAGATCGAATCCCCGGAACGCCGCGTGGTCGGCGTGGCGCCGGGCCTCGCCGACACCTTCGTGCGGGGCGCCTGACGCCGGCCGAAACCTGCTCTAGTTCTGCACCCGCTTCACCGCGGCACGCCAGCCGGCATAGAGCTGGTCGCGCACGGAATCCTGCATGCCCGGATTGAACAGGCGGTCGCGCTGCCAGTTGCCCGCGACCTCGCCCATGCTGGCAAAGAGTCCGGCGCCGAGGCCGGCACAGGTGGCGGCCCCCAGCGCCGTCGTTTCGGTCACCACCGGGCGTTCCACCGGCACGTTCAGGATGTCGGCCAGGAACTGCATCACCCAGTCGTTGCGCACCATGCCGCCGTCGACGCGGAGCATGCTCGGCGCCTGGCCGCTGTCGCCCGCCATGGCCGACATCAGGTCGCGCGTCTGGTAGCAGACCGCCTCGAGCGCCGAGCGGACGATTTCGGCAATGCCGGTGTTGCGTGACAGCCCGATGATCGCACCACGCGCCGAAGGGTCCCAATAGGGTGCGCCCAACCCGGTGAATGCCGGCACCAGATAGACGCCGTTGGTGCCGGCGATGGAGCGCGCGAGGTCTTCCGTCTCGCCCGCCTGGTGGATCAGCTTCAGACCGTCGCGCAGCCACTGCACGGCGGCGCCGGCGACGAAGATGCTGCCCTCGATGGCGTAGGCCAGTTCGCCCTTCAGCTTGTAGCCGACAGTGGAGAGCAACCGGTTGTTCGAGGTGACCACCTTCCCGCCGGTGTTGAGGAGCGCGAAGCAGCCGGTGCCGTAGGTGCTCTTGATCATGCCCGGCTGGAAACAGGCCTGCCCGATCAGCGCCGCCTGCTGGTCGCCCGCCACGCCGGCGATGGGCAGCGCGACGCCGGCGGAGTCCTTGCTGCTCCTGCCGAAATCGTCGGCGCATTCGAGCACGCGCGGCAACATGCTCTTCGGCACCTTGAAGAGGTCGAGCAGTTCGTCGTCCCAGCCCATCGCATGGATGTTGAAGAGCATGGTGCGCGAGGCGTTGGTGACGTCGGTCGCATGCACCTTGCCGCCGGTCAGGCGCCAGAGCAGGAAGCTGTCGATGGTGCCCATCGCCAGCTCGCCGCGATCGGCCGCCTCCTGCGCGCCGGAGACGTTCTCCAGCAGCCAGCGCACCTTGGTGGCGGAGAAATAGGAATCGATCAGCAAACCGGTCTTGGCCTGGATCTTCGGCTCCCACCCAGCTTCGATCAGCTGCTTGCACAGCGGCGCGCCACGGCGGTCCTGCCAGACGATGGCGTTGTGGATCGGCTTGCCGGTCTTGCGGTCCCACACCACGGTGGTCTCGCGCTGATTGGTGATGCCGATGGCGCGGGGCGTGCCGGCCGGCGCCTTGGCCAGGGCATCGCGGCAGACCTGCTGCACGTCGCGCCAGATCCGCTCGGCGTCGTGCTCGACCCAGCCGGGTTGCGGATAGATCTGCGGCAACTCCAGCTGCGCAGTCGCCTGCGGTTCGCCCTTGAGGTCGAACAGGATGGCGCGGCTGGAGGTCGTGCCCTGGTCGATGGAGAGGATGAAATCAGGCATGAGCCGCCCTCATTTGGTGCCGAACAGGCGATCGCCGGCATCGCCGAGGCCGGGCACAATGTAGGCATTCTCGTTCAGGTGCGAATCCAGCGATGCGGCATAGACTGGAATCTTCGGATGCGCCTGCTGGAACACGCGGACGCCCTCGGGCGCCGCCACCAGAACCATCATGCGGATGTTGTCGTCGGTGACGCCGCGCTTGTTCAGGGTGTCGGCGGCCGCCGCCGCCGAATGCCCGGTCGCCAGCATCGGGTCGACCAGGATGAACAGGCGCCCTTCCGGGTCCGGCAGCTTCACGAAATACTCGACCGGCTGCTTGGTGACGTGATCGCGATAGAGGCCGATATGGCCGACGCG
>JAEUKU010000046.1 GCA_016794075.1 Rhodospirillaceae bacterium | reverse complement strand
CCGGCGGCGAGCAGCAGCGCGTCGCGCTGGCGCGCGCCCTGGCGCCGCGCCCGCAGGTGCTGCTGGCCGACGAGCCGACCGGCAATCTCGATCACGAGACCGGCGCCCGCATCATCGAGCTGTTGTTCGCCCAGGCCCACGCGATCGCCGCGACGCTGCTGCTGATCACCCACGACCCGGCGCTCGCCGCGCGCTGCCGCCGGCAATTGCACATGGCCGACGGGAGACTCGTCAGCGACAGTGCGGGGGTGGCGGGGTGAGGACGCGACGGTGCGCGGCGATGTACGCTCGCAAACGCCTACTCGCTAGACTCCTTCCCCCCTTGCGGGGGAAGGTAGGGAAGGGGGGTGATGCAGCGCCGGGTGTATCCTCGAGAGTGCATCGCTTGCTATCGCCTCCGGCGATGCGCAAGCGCAGCGTGCGACCCCCCTTCCGGCTACGACTAGGCTCACTCCGTTCGCCAAGTCTCCGCTGCCTTCCCCCGCCCCGTCGGCGGATGCCGACATTCGTCGGCGTGGGGGGGAAGGGAAGTATTAGTTGGGACAAGGTGCCATGACCCTCCCCATCTCCCTCCGCATCGCCTGGCGCGAACTCCGTGCCGGCACGCGCGGGTTCAGGCTGTTCATCGCCTGCCTGGTGCTGGGCGTGGCGGCGATCGCTGGCATCGGCTCGATCAGCGCGGCGGCGATTGCCGGCCTCGCGGCCAATGCCCAGGCGCTGCTGGGCGGCGATCTCGAAGTGCGGTTGACCCATCGCGCGGCAAACGACGCGGAGCTGGCGGCGATCGTCGAACTGGGCCAAGTCTCGCACGTGGTCGAGATGCGCGCCATGGCGAAGCCTGCGGGCGACGCGCTGCCGAGCCTCGTCGAGTTGAAGGCGGCGGACGGCGCCTATCCACTCTACGGCGCGCTGGTGTTCGAACCGGCGGCGCCGTTGACAGACCTGCTGGCCCAGCGCCCCGACGGCAGTTTCGGCGCGGCGGCGCACCAGGTGCTGCTGCAGCGGGCCAAGCTCAAGGTCGGCGACACGCTCAGCGTCGGCGAGGCGCGTTTCGTCATCACCGCCGCGATCACGCGCGAGCCGGACGCGACGACCCAGGTCTGGGCGCTGGGGCCGCGTCTCCTGATCTCGGAAGCCGGCCTGGCGGCAACCGGCCTGGTGCAGCCGGGCAGCCTCGTCTACCACTCCTACCGGGTGAAGATGGCGCCCGGCGCGGACCGCATCGCGGCGGCGGCCGACCTCAATGCGCGGTTCCCCGAATCAGGCTGGCGCATCCGTCAGCTCGAGGACGCCGGCAGCCGCACGCGCAACTTCCTGGAGAACACCCGCTCCTATCTCGATCTCATCGGCCTCTCCGCGCTGCTGATCGGCGGGCTCGGCATCGCCAACGCCGTGCGCGCGCATCTCGAAAGCAAGGCGCGCTCCATCGCGGTGCTGAAATGCCTCGGCGCTACCAGCCGGCAGATCGCCAGCATCAACCTCCTCACCATCGGCGCCATGGCGGCGGGGGCGATGGTGCTCGCGCTCGCGCTCGGCGCCACCGCGCCCTATGTGTTCCAGGCCTCGCTCAGCGGCCTCGGCGTCGACATCGCCACCGGCATCTACTGGCCGCCGCTGCTGCGGGCCGCCGCCTTCGGCGCGCTGACCGCGCTCGCCTTCGCCCTGCCCTTCCTCTTGCGCGCGGCGCGCACCAGACCGGCGCAATTGTTCCGCGCCGCGGCCCTGGAACTCGGCACCAGCAGCCGGCGGGACCTCCTCTATGTCGGCGTCGCCGCTCTTGTGCTCGCCGGCCTGGTGGTGGCGAGCTCGGACAACTGGCTGCTGGCGGCGGGCTTCGTCGCCGCCGCGGCGATCACCCTGGCCGCCTTCCGTTTCCTCGCCGCGGCGATCCAGGGCCTGGCGCACCGGCTGCAGCAGAGGTTGCGCGCGGCCAACCGGCCGCATCACCACCGCGCCTTGCGCTTCGCCCTGGCGACGCTCGGGCGGCCGAGCGCGCCGGTCGCCTCCATCGTGCTCTCCATCGGCCTCGGCCTCACCGTGCTGATCGCCGTGGCGCTCATCCAGGGCTCGATCCTGGCCGATTTCAGCCGCAACCTGCCGGCCCGCGCGCCGAGCTTCTATTTCATCGACATCCAGCCCGACCAGGTCGACGGCCTGCGCGACATGGCGCTGGCGGTGCCGGGGGCGACGGATTTCGAGCGGGTGCCGATGCTGCGCGGCCGCATCACCCGGATGAACGACACGCCGGTCGAGCAGATCACGCCGCCCAAGGACCACGAATGGGTGCTGCGTGGCGATCGCGGCCTGACCTGGTCGGCGGCGCCGCCGCCGGACTCGCAGCTGGCGGCGGGAGAATGGTGGCCGGCGGACTACAAGGGCGAGCCGCTGATCTCGCTCGACCAGGGCACGGCGGAAGCCTTCGGCCTCGCCCTCGGGGATACCATCACCGTCAACCTGCTCGGCCGCGAGGTGACGGGAAAGATCGTCAATCTGCGCGTCATCGACTGGTCCTCGCTCAGCATCAACTTCGTCATGGTGTTCTCGCCCGGCCTGATGGAATCGGCGCCGCAGACCAACATCGCCACCGTGCGCGTGCCGGAGGCGGAGGAGGGCGCGCTGATGAACCGCGTCGCCGAGCGCTTCCCCAACATCTCCGCGATCCGGGTGAAGGACGCGCTCGCCACCGCGCTCGATCTGCTGACTCAGGTCGGCGCGGCGATCCGCTCGACGGCGCTGGCGACCCTGGGCGCGGGCATTCTCGTGCTCGCCGGCGCGGTGGCGGCGGGGCGGGAGAAGCGCATCTACGAGGCGGTGCTGCTCAAGATGCTGGGCGGCCGCCGGCGCGACATCGCCTTCGGCTATCTCTGGGAATTCGGCCTGCTGGCGCTGGTCAGCGCTACGCTCTCGGTCGTGCTCGGCGCCCTCGGCGCCTGGCTGTTCCTGAAGCTGAAGGTGGAGGCCGCCCTGGTCTTCGCGCCGGACGTCGTCGGGCTCGTCCTGGCGATCGCGCTGGGCCTCGCCCTGCTGCTCGGTTTCTGGGGCTCCTGGCAGGCGCTGGGCGCCAAGGCCGCGCCCTATCTGCGCAACGAATAGGCAAGAACAGCGATCGCACGTATCTAGGTGCTTCCCTTCAATCGGTCGCTGCCGGGTTATCCGGGCCGAACAGCAGCGCCGGAAGGCCAGCAGCCTTTCGCTCGCGAGACCACTGCTCGATCTTGGACACCAAGTCCGGATCGAGCGCGAGTGCCTTGTCCCGGTCGGCCTTTGCTTCGGCTTGGTGACCCGCCGCGAGCTGTGCCTCGGACCGGCGGATGTGGGCCTGCGCCAAATCCCGAGACTTATCGAAGCGCTCGCCATAGCTGGCGATCGTGTCGATGGCGGCGCTATAGCTGGCGATCGCGCTCGCCAGGTCTTCTTTGCAGGAGAAGACATCGCCGCGCTCCAGATAGGCGCGCGCGATCATCGGCTTCACGAAGAACGCCCCATCCAACAGCAGTTCCTTCCCCGCGCGGTCGATAAACGTATCGTAGTCTGCGAGTGCAGCATCGAACTCCCCGCTCAGCGCCCGCGCCCCCGCACGCTGCATATATGCCCTTGGACTGGTGTCTGGATCGCGTCTAATGGCCTCCTCAAAATCCGCGAGCGCGAGCACGGTCTGTCCCAGCGCCATGTGCGCCTCGCCACGGTTGCGCCAGAAATCCGCCTGCGGGTTCGCCTCGATTGCGCGGGTATAGTCGTCGATCGCCAACTGCCATTCGTGGCGCGTGAAGTGCGTGTGGCCACGGCTGTTGTAGGCCCCGGCATACTTGGGATTGAGCTTGACGGCGACGTCGTAGTTTTCGATTGCCTCGTCATACTGGCGTAGCTCGAAATACAGACGGCCACGGATGAAGTATGTCTCGGCGTTGGTGCCGTCGATTCCGATGGCCTGATCGAGGTCCTTGATGGATTCCTGGCTCGCGCCTCTCGAGCGATGGGCTATGGCGCGATCCACCAGGGCCGCGACCTTCTGTTTGGGCCCAACCTGGTCGGACTCGATGACGCGCGTGCAAGCCTCGACAGCAAATTTGCCGAACGGATCATGGCACTTCGCGAGATCACTTTGTGGATCGTACAGACCCGCACATCCCATTGTCGCGAGGCAACTGATCAAAATCGCGGCCACCCGCATAGCTTGTTCTCCGAAATTGCGATTCAACCGAGGTCAACCTATTGATGCAGCGCTGGATTGTCATCCGCTATATGCAATCAGCGGCTGAAAGAATTGACATTGAAGTCGGACAGCGCAAAGGCACCGAGCGCGACCACGCCGACGAAGTAGACAACGGCCGCGCAGCCGATCTGCACTCCGCGCAGCCGATCTGCACTCCGACCTACCAGACGTGGCCGAACAGCGAGGCGTTCTGTCACGGTGCCAGGACGTACCGCCCGTCGATCGGCGTGCCTGCCAGCACCAGGAAGCCAGCGCCATCCGCGGCACCGCGCTGGTCATGCTGGGTGCCGGCATTCTGGTGCCGACTGGAGCCGTCGCGGCGGGGCGGGAGAAGCGCATCTACGAGGCGGTGCCGCTGAAGATGCTGGGCGGCAGGCGGCGCGACATCGCCTTCGGCTATCTCTAGGAACTCGGCTTGCTCGCCCTGGTCTTCGCGCCGGACGTCGTCGCCCTCGTGCTGGCGATCGCGCTCGGCCTGGCGCTGCTGCTCGGCTTCTGGGGCTCGTGGTACGCGCTGGGCGCCAAGGCCGCGCCCTATCTGCGCAACGAATAGACCTTCGCATAGTTGACGCCGCCGCCGGATCGGTTCGTAGTGCTCCGGGGAGGCATCGGCGCATGTATCGTCTTCCGGCTGGATGCGAGGAACCGGCGCTGCAGATCTTCCTCGATTACTGGGAATCCAGGCGCCGTGACGGCAGGCTGCCGGCACGTTGCGATATCGATCCGCTGGAACTGCCCAAGGCGCTGCTGCCGCAGATTCTGCTGTTCGAGGTGATTCGCACGCCGGAACGGCTGCGCTTCCGCTTCCGCCTCGCCGGTACGGCCTTTTCCAGGCTGGTCGGGCGCGACGTCACCGGCTTGATCTTCGACGAGATGGGCCCACCGGAGCGCACGGCACCGGTCAGCGAGGCCCTGACCGCGGTGGTCGAATCCGGCCGCCCCGCTTATCTCGCCGGCCGCCTCACCTTGCGCTCGGACAGCTTCGAGCATGTCCGCCGGCTCGGTCTGCCGCTGGCCAGCGATGGCAAGACCGTCGACATGATCCTCAGCATGTGGCTCGCGCAATCGAGGCCGATCGGCGACTATTCCACCCCGTCGCGGGCCGAGGCGATGGTGGGCAAGGTGCAGCTGCTGGAAGGCGACTGAGTGCCTGTCGCCGCGGGGCCTATCTCCGGAGCGCGTGGCGCTTGAAATCGGCGAGGGTATAGGCGCCGGTGGCGAAGACGATGGCGAAATAGACCAGCGCCGCCACGCCGATCAGCAGCGCCAGCGACGCGGCGCGCTCGATCTGCGATCCGACCAGCCAGGCGGAGAGCGGCACCTGCCCGCCGATGAGCACGCCCGCCATCACCAGGTTTGCCAGCAGCAGCCGCGGCAGGTTGCGCTTCAGCCTGTCGTCGGGCGCCAGATAGCGCAGTGCGCGCAGCTTGCGATAGAGCAGCACGGTGTTGATCCAGGCGGCGAGACCGGTGCCGAGGGCGATGCCGACGAAGCCGATGAAGGGGAACAAGGCCAAGCAGATGGCGATGTCGGCGATGACGGTGGCGATCGAGAACTTGAACGGCGTCAGCGTGTCCTCGCGGGCATAGAAGCCCGGCTGCAGCGCCTTGTTGAGCACGAAGGCCGGCAGGCCGAGCGAGATCGCCATCAGCGCATAGGCGGTGTTCTGCGTCGCCTCGGCTGTGAAGGCGCCGCGCTCATAGAGCACGCGGATGATCGGCTCGCCGGCGGCGATCAGACCCACGGTGGCGGGCAGGGTCAGCAGCAGCGCGAACTCGATCGAACGGTTGAAGGCGGCCATCGCCTCGCCCTCGCGCCCGGCGCGGATCGCCCGCGCGAGAACGGGGAGCAGCACCACGCCGATGGCGGCGCCGATCAGCGCCAGCGGCAGCTGGTAGAGCCTGTCGGCATAGGAGAGATAGGAGACCGCCTGGTCCTGCAGGCTGGCCAGGATGGTGGCGATCAGGATGCTGATCTGGGTGACGCCGCCGCCGATCAGCCCCGGCACCATCAGCTTCACCATCTGGCGGATCTCGCCGTCGATCCGCGGCCGCGACAGGCGGAGGCTCATGCCGGCGGCGCGCGCGGCCAGGAACAGCCAGAGGAATTGCAGCAGCCCGGCCAGCGCCACGCCCCAGACCAGCACCAGCCCCGGCTGCTCGACCTGGGGGGCGACGAAGGCGAGGCCCAGCACCAGCACCAGGTTGAGCAGGATGGGGGCCGCCGCCGCGTGGCCGAAATGGTGCAGCGAGTTGAGAATGCCGCCCAGCAGCGCCGACAGGCACATGAACAGCAGATAGGGGAAGGTGATGGCGGTGAACAGCACCGTCATGCCGAACTTGCCCGGATCGTCGATGAAGCCCGGCGCGAACAGCATGATGAGCCAGGGCATGGCGAGCTCGGCCAGCACGGTGAGGATCAGCAGGAAGGCCAGCATGATGGCGAGCACGCGCTCGGCGAAGCCGCGTGCCGCGGGGGCACCCCCCGCCTCGAGCCGCCCGGCGAACATCGGCACGAAGGCGGCGTTGAAGGCGCCCTCGGCGAACAGGCGGCGGAACAGATTGGGCAGCCGCATGGCGACGAACCAGGCGTCGGCGATCGGCCCGGTGCCGATCAGCGCCGCCAGCAGCATGTCGCGCGCGAAGCCCAGCACGCGGCTGGCGAGGGTGAGCGTGCCGACTTTCAGGATGGAGCGGATGGAGAACATGGGCCAGAAGTCGGAAGTCGGAAGTCGGAAGTGGCATCCTATGGTTAGCCGATAAGGCGCCCAATGTCGTGAAGAAAGATCGTGCGTACGCGCCTACCCGACTTCCGATTTCTGATTTCTGACTTCCGCGTCCTTCAGCACCTCCATCAGCGCCGACTTGATCGCCTTCAGCCGCGGCTCGGCCTCGACCTTCAGGCCGAAGCGATCCTTGACGTAGAATGTGTCGACGGCGCGGTGGCCGAAGGTCGAAATCTTGGCATTGGCGATGCGCAGATCCTGCGCCATCAGGGCGGCGGTCAGGGCATGGACCAGGCCGCGGCGGTCGCGCCCGGTGATCTCGATCACGGTGAAGGCGCTGCTCGCCTTGTTGTCGATCAGCACCCGCGAGGCGACCGGGAAGGCGCGCACGGCCGGGTTCACATGCGGCGGCAGCGACTTGATTGCGGCCAGCGTCTGTTCCGGCGCCTCCAGCACCCGCTCGATGGTGGCGGAGAGCCGGGCGAGCCGCGTCGGCTGGTCGAAAGGCCCGCCCTCGGAATCCTGGATCACGAAGACGTCGAGGGCCATGCCGTTCTTCAGTGTGAAGATGCGCGCCTCGCCGATATTGGCGCCGGAGAGGGCGAAGGCGCCAGCCAGCTGCGACACCAGGCCGACGCGGTCGGGCACGTAGATGGTGACCTCGGTCATCGCCTCCCAGGAATCGATGCGGAAATCGACGGAGAGCGGGCGCTTGTCGAGCTCGGCCTCGCGGATCAGCCGCGCGTGGCGCTCCAGGATGGGAAGCGGGAAGGAGAGCCAGTAGGCGGCATGGCCGCGGGCGACATGCGCCTCGATCTCGTCGGCCGGCCAATCGGCGAGCTTCTGGCGCAATTCGGCCAGGATGCCGCCCACCTGGGCCTCGCGCCCGGCGAAGACCAGGCCGCCGGAGAGGTATTCGACCGACCGGTTGTAGAGATCGCGCAGCAGCTGCGCCTTCCAGCCGTTCCAGGTCTTCGGGCCCACGGCGCGGATGTCGGCGACGGTCAGGACCAGCAGCAGGCGCAGGCGCTCCAGCGATTGCACCTGGTCGGCGAAATCGGCGATGGTCTTGGGGTCGTCGATGTCGCGCTTGAAGGCGGTGTTCGACATCAGCAGGTGATAGCGCACCAGCCAGGCGACGGTTTCGGTCTCCTCCGCGCTCAAGCCCAGGCGCGGACAGAAATGCTCGGCCACTTCGGCGCCCAGCACCGAATGGTCGCCGGCGCGGCCCTTGGCGATGTCGTGCAGCAGCACGGCGACATAGAGCACGCGGCGCGACAGCACCTCATGCACCACGGAACTCGCGATCGGCGCCTCGTCCTTCAGCTCGCCGGTCTCGATCTTGTGCAGGAGGCCGAGGGCGAAGAGCGTGTGCTCGTCCACCGTGTAATGGTGGTACATGTCGAACTGCATCTGCGCCACGACGCGGCCGAAATCCGGCACGAAGCGGCCGAACACGCCGGCCTCGTTCATGCGGCGCAGGGTCTGCTCCGGGCCCTTCGAGGAGACCAGGATCTTCAGGAACAGCGCGTTGGCCTTCGGATTCTCGCGCAGGTCCTTGTCGATCAGCTTCGATTTCTCGGCGATCCAGGTGAAGGTCATCGGCTGGATGTCGAGGTCGTGCTTCTGCGCCACGCGGAAGATGCGGATGAGGTCGATCGGATGATCGTCGAAATGCCTGGACTTCGGCACCGAGAGCCGCCCGGCATCGAGGCCGAAGCCCTCGATCTCGCGCTTGCGCAAGCCGATCGAGGGCAGGCGGATGAAGGAGCGCTTCAGGTGCTGGGCCTCGACCGCGGTGCAGAAGAAGCGGGTCAGCTCGCCCACCGTCTTGGCGGTGAGGAAGTAGTGCTTCATCAGCCGCTCGACCGCGTTGTTGCCGGCATGGTCGCGGTAGCCCAGCCGCCGCGCGATCTCCAGCTGCGAATCGAAGGTGAGCTTGTCCTCCGCGCGGTTGCGCAGGTAGTGCAGGTGGCAGCGCAGCGTCCACAGATAGGCCTCCGCCTTGTCGAAGCGCTGCGCGGCCTTGTTGGTCAGCACGCCGTGGCTGACCAGCTGCCCCAGCGTGTCGGCGCGGTAGAGGAACTTGCCGATCCAGCGCAGGGTCTGCAGGTCGCGCAATCCGCCCTTCCCCTCCTTGATGTTGGGCTCGAGCTGGTAGCGCGACGGGCCGAATTTCTCGTGCCGCGTTTTGCGCTCGGCGAGCTTGGCCTGGTAGAAGGCCTCGCCCTGGCCGGCCACACACTCCTTGAAGAAGCGCTTGCGGAACTTGTCGTAGAGCTCCTGGTCGCCCCACAGGTAGCGCGATTCGAGGAGCGCGGTCTGGATGGTGAGGTCGCCCTTGGCCCGAATCAGGCACTCGTCGATGGAGCGCGTCGCCTGGCCAACCTTCAGCCCGAGGTCCCACAGCCGGTAGAGGATGTATTCCACCACCTGCTCGCAATGGGGGGTGAGCTTGTAGGGCAGCAGGAACAGGAGGTCGATGTCGGAGAACGGCGCCAGCTCGCCGCGGCCATAGCCGCCGACCGCCACCAGCGTCAGCTTCTCGGCGGCGGAGGGGTTGGCGAGGGGATAGAGCACCTCGGCGGTGAAGTCGTAGATGGCGCGGATCAGCTGGTCGATCAGGAAGCTCATCTCGCGGGCAAGGCGCCTTCCGCTCTCCGCGGCGCGCGGGTCGGCGTCGAAGCGGCGGCGGATCTCCGCCCGGCCGCGCGCCAGATGCTCGCGCAGGACGGCGCCGATGGCGGCCGTTTCCATGCGCGGATCGGGGGATTGGGCGATTGCGCCGCGCAAAGCCAGGGCC
>JAEUKU010000455.1 GCA_016794075.1 Rhodospirillaceae bacterium | reverse complement strand
AGCAGCGGCTGGTTCAACGGGCGGCACAATCCGGTGATGCGGGCGGCGAGGTTGACCGCCGGGCCGATCACGGTGAAGTCGAGCCGGGTCGGCGCGCCGATATTGCCGTAGGAGACCGAGCCGGCATGCAGCCCGATGCCGATGCTGAGCGGCGCCTTGCCGGCGCTGGCGCGCAGTTCGTTGACGTCGCGCAGCGCTTCCAGCGCCTCCTCCGCCGCGGCCAAGGCCACGCGGCATTTCTCGTCGCGGTCGAGGTCGTCGTCCATCGGGAAGATCGCCAGCACCGCGTCGCCGATGAATTTCAGGATCTCGCCGCCGCGCGCCAGCACCGGGCGCGTCACCGCGTCGAAATAATCGTTGAGGATCGCCATCACCTCGTCGCGCGGCAGCTGGTTCGACATCAGGGTGAAATCGCGCAGGTCGCATTGCCAGATGGCGGCGGCGATGGTGACGCTTTCGCCGCGCTGGATCAGGCCGCCCATGACCCGCTGCCCGGCGTCGTGGCCGAGATAGATCTCCAGCAGCAGCCTGGCGGTGCGGTTGGCCTCCAGTGTCTCGATGACCAGGGAGAACATCGGCAGCAGGCTCTGGAACGAGAGCAGCTCGTCGTCGCTGAAGCCGCCCGCCGCATCCGTGGTCATGGAGACCACGGCCATGTGCTTGCCGTCGCCGCGGCGCAGGCCGAAGATCACGTAATCGGTGGCGCCGTCGGCCACCAGATCCTCGAGGATCGGGAAATCGAGCTTGAGGTCCGGCCCGGTCAGCCGCCGGCGGATATAGGGCTCGCCGGCGATGATGAGGGGCATGGGCGAGCGCAGGTACTGGTCGCTTTGCCAGATGTCGCGCTCGCGGGTGAAGATCTCCACCTGGGGCTGGGCGCGCGACCAGCGGAAGGCGACCGAGGCGATCTGCGGGTGCAGGGTCGGCTTCGCGACAAAAAAGCGCATCAAGGGGAAGCCGCCCTCGGTCAGCTCCCGCACCACGCCCTCGGTCACTTCCTTGAGGCTGGGCTGCGCGCGCCCCTCCCGTAGCAGCCAGCGGAAAGCCCGCTCCACCCCCTTGGCGCCGAAATGAAGCGTGCCGCCATCGAGCGGCGGCAAATCGCTGGCCAGCGACGCATAGGGCTGATTCATGGTTCGCAGTCTTGCATCTCCGGCCCGCCCCCCGGCAAGTCCCTGCTGTCTGGCGACACGTCCGGTGGCAAGCCCATGTATAAATTGGGGTTGAAGCGCTACCGCCCTTCCCCCATCTTCGAGGCAACGACTTTAACAGCAAAAGTTTGGGCCTAAGCCCCGGAGTTTGCCATGTTTATCCAGACCGAAGAAACCCCGAACCCGGCCACCCTGAAGTTCCTGCCCGGGCGCGTGGTGATGGAGCGCGGCACCGCCGATTTCGACGCCGCCGACAAGGCCCAGCGCTCGCCGCTGGCCGAGAGCCTGTTCCGCATCGAGGGCGTCGCCCGGGTGTTCCTGGGCAGCGATTTCGTCACCGTGACCAAGAGCGACGCGCGCGACTGGCCGGTGCTGAAGCCGCAGATCCTCGGCCTGATCATGGAGCATTTCTCCACCAACCGCCCGGTCATCCTGGCCGAGGAAGGCGCCGCCGGCGATGCCGGTGACGATGACGAGATCGTCACCCAGATCAAGGAACTGCTCGACACCCGGGTCCGCCCGGCGGTGGCCCAGGACGGCGGCGACATCATTTTCCATTCCTTCGAGGATGGCGTCGTCTATCTGCATATGCAGGGCTCCTGCTCCGGCTGTCCGTCTTCCACCGCGACGCTGAAAATGGGCATCGAGAACATGCTGCGCCATTACGTTCCGGAAGTGGTCGAAGTGCGGCCGGTCTGACATCGGGTCTGATATCGGGCCTCGCGCTGCCAGAATCCGGCAGGTAGGTTCAAAGGGGCGGCCGGCGGCAAGCGGCCGCCCTTTCCTTTTCCGTCTTCGGGAATTCTACGATGAGAGAACTGGACGATGCCGCCCTCGACCTGATCTTCCGCCAGGCGCGCACGCACAGCCATTGGCTGGACAGGGACGTGCCGGACGACCTGCTGCGCCGCGCCTGGGACCTGGCGCGGATGGGCCCGACCAGCGCCAATTGCCAGCCGATGCGCGTGGTCTTCGTCCGCTCGGCCGAGGCCAAGGCCAGATTCGCGCCGGCCCTTTCCAAGGGCAACCTGGCGAAGACCATGGCGGCGCCCGCCACCGCGATCTTCGCCATGGACCTGGAATTCTACGAGATCCTGCCGCGGGTGTTCCACGACCCCGAGGCGCGCTCCTGGTTCGCTGGCAAGCCGAAGACGATCGAGAGCACCGCCTTCCGCAACGCCACCCTGCAGGCGGCCTATTTCATATTCGCGGCACGGTCGCTCGGCCTCGATTGCGGGCCGATGTCGGGCTTCGACAATGCCAAGGTGGACGCGGCCTTCTTCGCCGGCACCAGCATCCGCAGCAACTTCATCTGCAATATCGGCTATGGCGACCCGGCGCGGCTGCATCCGCGCAACCCGCGGCTGGACTTCGACGAGGCCTGCCGGATCGCCTGATCAGGCGGTCTTTCGCTCAAGGCATGGGCGGATGCGGCAGCGTCTTCTGGTCGACGATCGCATAGTCGCGTGCGTTCCAGAGCTGATAGTGCCACCATTCATTTGCATAATACTCCCAGCCGGCGGCGGTCATGATGCCGAGCAGGATCAGCCGGTTGCGCTGCGCGTCGAGCGGCACGTCGATGCGGCCGTGATGCGACAGCGGCGTGCAGGCGTCGAAGCCGGTGCCCATCTCCAGCTCGGCGCCCGTCGCGTCGACCAGGGTCAGATCGACGGCGACGCCGCGGTTGTGCGGCCCGCCGCCACGCGGATCGGCGACGAATTCCGGGTCGGGATTGGCGTTCCACAGCGCCCATTGCCCTTCGACCGGCCGGTAGGCGTCGAAGATCTTCAGCCGGTAGCCCAGCGGCCGCGCCAGGTCGATCGCCCGCTGCAGCGCTTCGGCCGCTTCGCGCCGCAGATAGGGGCGGGCATCGGCGCGGTAGAACGGTCTGCCGGTCAGGTTGTCCGGCGTGGCATAGACGAGCGCCACGGCGAGATCGAAGGCGGGCGGCGAGATGTCGACGAGACTCATGCGGGTCTGCACCTGTTGCGGCTGATGTCCCCGCAGCAGCCTTGTCAGCCTTGCCGCGCGGGGCTAAGCCAAGTGCCTAACAGACCAGACCGGAAAGCGGCAAGCATACGCATGTTCCCCCGATGATCTTCGCGCCCGAAGGCCCCTTGCTGGCGATCGACACGGCGGGCTCCGCCTGTTCGGCGGCGCTCTGGGCCGGGAACGGCGTGCTGGCGCATGAGATCGCCGCCACCCTGCACGGCCATGCCGTGGCCCTGGCGCCGATGATCGCGCGGCTGGCCGCCGGCGCCGGCATCGACATGACGGCCATCGGCGCGGTCGCGGTCTCCTGCGGGCCCGGCAGCTTCACCGGCATGCGCGTGGGCCTGGCCACGGCGCGGGCGATGGCGCTGGCGATCGGCTGCCAGGCCATCGGCATCGGCTCGTTCCAGGTCCTGGCGGCGGCCGCCTTGCGCTCCGCCGGCGCGGCAGAGGGCAATATCCCGGGCAACATCCTGGCCGTGCTCGACAGCCGGCGCGAGGAATTGTTCGCCGCCGAGCTCAACCCGTCGCTGACGCCGGCCGAGGATCCGGTCCTGCTGCGCCTGGAGGAAGTCGCCGCCCTGTGCCGCGCGCGCGGCCTCCGCCTGGTCGCGGAAGCGGATTTGACCGGCTTCGCCGCGCCCCTTTACGCCGATCTGCAGGTCCTGCACGCCCGCCCCGACGCCGTCGCGGTGGCCGAGCTGGCGGCGATGCGCCCCGACCTGCACCTGCCGCCCGAACCGATCTATCTGCGCCCGCCCGACATCTCGCGGCCCAAAGCCAGCCCGCCGGCCACTCCGGGGCCCGCCCGCGCGGCCGCGCCGAATGGATAAGACCCTGTTACGATCGGCGAGCGTGCTCGATTCGGCGGTGCTGGCGGTGCTGCACCAGGCGATCTTCACCGCGCCATGGGACCAGGCCTGGGACAGCGCCAGCTTCGCGCGGATCCTGGCCATGCCGGGCGCCCTGGGCTGGATCCTGGAGCGGGAAACGGCGCCGATCGGCTTCGTCCTGGCGCGCTTCACCCTGGACGAAGGCGAGATTCTGCTGACCGGCGTGCTGCCGCCGGAGCGCGGCAAGGGCCACGGAGCCACGCTGCTGCACGGCGCGATCGCCGCCGCGCGGCAGGCCGGCGTCGCGCGCCTGTTCCTTGAATACGCCGAACCGAATGCGGGCGCTGCGGCGCTCTATCGCAGCCTCGGTTTCGTCGAGACCGGCCGCCGCCGCGGCTATTACGGCGATGCTGCGGGGCGGCGCTACGACGCGCTGGCCTGCACGCTGGAACTGACGGCGCCGAATTCGATTGATCCCCCGGGGAAGCCGCCAGGGACTATGATCGAGCGATGAGTTCGCGGCATTTCAGCCCACCCTGGATTTCAATACTTCATGACCTTGCCGCCGCCTATATTGGTGAAACACAATTTCCATATCGACGCGGCGGGTCCATTACTGTTATGCGCGTGCAAGGGGGTCGGGTTTCAGCAACCTTTGGTACGGGACGGAGAGTGCGATGGTAGATGACGGCAAAAGAAACGGCCTCTTGCCGATGGTGACCGAAATCGTTTCGGCGCATCTGTCCAACAATACTGTCACGATGTCGGACATCCCGCGCCTGATCAACGAGGTATATGCGGCGTTGAACGGCCTCGGGCAGGCGCAAGCCAAGGCGGCGGAACGCCAGGAGCCGGCGGTGGCGCTGAAGAAATCGGTGACCGCCGACTACATCGTCTGCCTCGAAGACGGCAAGAAGCTGAAGATGCTGAAGCGCCACCTGCGCACGGCCTACGGCCTGACGCCGGAGCAGTATCGCGAGAAATGGGGCCTGCCCGCCGATTACCCGATGGTGGCGCCGAACTACGCCAAGAAGCGCAGCACCTTGGCGCGGCAGATCGGGCTCGGCACCGGCGGCCGCCGGCGCTGAGCGCGGGGCGCCGCGGATCAGCCGCGGGTTCTGCGAAGATCACCCCCGAAAACGGCCGGCGTCCATCGCGTCGACGCGCAATTTCCGGCCAGGACCTTGCCTTTCCCGCCGTTAAGACCCTGTATCGGTCAGGGCGAATGCCCGGCAAAGCCGGACGGCGCCGCCGC
>JAEUKU010000442.1 GCA_016794075.1 Rhodospirillaceae bacterium | reverse complement strand
GCCTTTCGCACCCAGCTGAAATCCTGCCTCGGCATGACGACGCGCAACGCCGGCGGCCTGGTGGCCGAGGCGGAGCGCGAACTGACCGAGCGCCATGCCGCCGCCGTGCGCCACCTGTTGGAACGGGCCGGCCGCGCCGCCGGCGAGATCGCCGTGGCCGGCTTCCACGGCCAGACCCTGCATCATGCGCCGGAGCGGCGCGAGACCTGGCAGATCGGCGACGGCGCGCTGCTGGCGCGCTTGACCGGCATCGCCGTGGTGAACGATTTCCGCAGCGCCGATGTCGCCGCGGGCGGGCAGGGCGCGCCCTTGGTGCCCGTCTATCACGCGGCGCTGGCGGCGGCGATGCCGAGGCCGCTGGCCGTGCTCAACATCGGCGGCGTCGCCAACGTCACCTGGATCGGAGTCGATACAGGCGGGGCAGGGCTTGGCGAGACGGGCGCGAATCTGCTCGCCTTCGACACCGGCCCGGGCAATGCGCTGATCGACGATTGGGCGCTGCGGCACACCGGCAGCCATGCCGATCTCGATGGCGCGCTCGCCCGCCAGGGCCGCGTCGATGAAGCGGCGCTGGCGCGGCTGCAGGCCGAGCCGTTCTTCGCGGCCAAGCCGCCCAAGTCGCTGGACCGCCAACACTTCAAGAACGCTGCCGCTGCGGCCCTCGACGGCCTCTCGCCGGCCGATGGCGCGGCGACACTGGTGGCCTTCACCGCCTGGTCGGTGGCGCGGGCGCGGGCGCATTTCCCGGCCCCGGCCGGCGAATGGCTGGTCTGTGGCGGCGGCCGGCACAACCCGGTGCTGATGCAGGCGCTGCGCGCCGCGCTGCAATGCCCCGTGCGCTCGGCCAACGAGGCGGGTTGGGACGGCGACGCGCTGGAGGCGCAGGCCTTCGGCTTCCTGGCGGTGCGGGCGCTACGCGGCCTGCCGCTCAGCTTTCCCACCACCACCGGCGTACCGCGGCCGATGCCCGGCGGCCGCCGTCACGCGGCGACGCCGGTTTAGCGCAGCCGTGCTTTATCGCGTGGCGCGGATCTTGGCGGCGGTCTCCGGCACCGCGGTGGTCAGGTAGTCGTCCACCGTCGTGCCGAGCTGGTCAAGGTGCTCGGTATAGAAATGGCTGGCGCCGGGAATGATCTGGTAGTTGATCTTGATCCCGCGCTGATGGCTGAGCTTCGCCACCAGCTTGGCGACCGCTTCCTGCGGCACCACCGTGTCCTGGTCGCCCTGGACCACCAGGCCCGAGGACGGGCAGGGGGCGAGGAAACTGAAATCGTAGATGTTGGCCGGCGGCGAAACCGAGATGAAGCCGCTGATCTCCGGCCGCCGCATCAGCAATTGCATGCCGATCCAGGCGCCGAAGGAAAAGCCGGCGATCCAGCATTGCGGCGCGTTCGGGTTCCAGGTCTGCAGCCAGTCCAGCGCCGAGGCGGCGTCGCTCAGTTCCCCTTCGCCGCGGTCGAACTTGCCCTGCGAGCGCCCGACCCCGCGGAAATTGAACCGTAGGACTGAAAACCCTTTGCGCTGGAAGCACTGGTAGAGCTGGTAGACGACCTTGTTGTTCATCGTTCCGCCATGCTGCGGATGCGGATGCAGCAGCAGGGCGATGGGCGAATTGGTCTCGGCGCTCTGGTTGTAGCGCCCCTCGAGCCGGCCTTCCGGCCCGTTCATGATGACTTCAGGCATGTCGGACTTCCTGTCCAGCAGCCTCAAAATCCCAAGCAATGCATGTGGTTATTTGTCGCGGCAAGGCACTAATGCCGGGGGCAAAAACTTGACTGGATAAGTGGGGCATACTATATCGACTGCGAGAGCGATGTTTACCGCGACCTCCGCCCGAAAGGTGACTGGCCGAAAAGTTGACCGGCCGTGTCAGTTAAGGGCAGCGGGGCGGTAGTAAACACGATGGCCACCATGAATTTCAAGCATTTCGCTGAAGAGATCGACGCGATCATGGCCCGCGACCCGGCGGCCCGCTCGCGTTTGGAAGTGGCTCTGACCTATCCGGGCTTCCATGCCGTGCTGGCCCATCGCCTGGCGCATGCCCTTTGGCGGCGCGGCTGGCGGGTCCTGGGGCGGGTGATTTCCCAGGCCGCGCGCTGGTTCACCGGCATCGAGATCCATCCCGGCGCAACCATCGGCCGCCGTCTGTTCATCGATCACGGCATGGGCGTGGTGATCGGCGAGACGGCCGAACTCGGCGACGACGTCACGCTCTACCAGGACATCACGCTGGGCGGTATCTCCCCCTCGGTGAACTCCGCCGCCCAGGTCAACAAGAAGCGCCACCCGACCTTGCGCGACCGCGTCATCGTCGGCGCCGGCGCCCAGGTCCTCGGCGGCATCACGGTGGGCGAGGGCGCCAAGGTCGGCGCCAACGCCGTGGTGGTGACGGATGTGCCCGCCGGCGCCCTGGCGGTCGGCATCCCGGCCAAGGTCTCGCCGCCGAAAGGCGTGCAGCCGGCCGGCGATTTCGCGGCCTATGGCCTGCCCAGCGGCGCGCTGCCCGACCCGGTCGCGCGCGCGATCGAGGGGCTGATGGACCAGGTCGCCCGCCTGCAGGCCCGCGTCGGCGTGCTGGAAGGCGAATTGAACGGCACGTCCCTGAATGGAACGGAATTGCATAACGCGGTGTCCCGGTCGGCTTCCGAGGCGTCCGCGATCGAAGAGGCTTCCGGCCAGGATGGCCGGCCCGAAAGCCGCTGTTAAAGGAGGTTCGTCGTGAGATTGAGCACCAAAGGACGCTATGCGGTGATGGCCCTGGTCGACCTCGCCTCGCACAGCAACGGCCGCCCGGTCGCACTGGCGGATATTTCGCAGCGACAGGAGATATCGCTCTCCTATCTCGAGCAGCTGTTCGCCAAGCTGCGGCGCAACGGCCTGGTGAAGAGCGTGCGCGGCCCCGGCGGCGGTTATCTGCTGGCCCGCAGCGCCGAGGATACGCGCATCTCGGACGCCATCCTGGCGGTCGACGAGCCGATCCGCGCCACCCGCTGCACGCCGAATGTCGGCGCCGGCTGCCAGAGCGACAAGAGCCGCTGCCTGACCCACGATCTGTGGGAGGAGTTGACCCATCAGATCCATCTCTTCCTCAGCTCGGTGTCACTGGCCGATGTCGTGCATCGCCGCATCCTCGGCCGCTCGCATCTGGGCCAGCCGCTGGAGAACGGCGCCGATGGTCATGCGGACGGCCATGCCGACGGCCATGACGGCCAGTCGCAGCCGGGCTCGCGTCCCGCCGACGCGGTGCGCAGCACCGTCGCGGCCGAGTAGCGGGCGGGATCGACGGGCGATGACCGGCGCCGTCTACATGGACGCGAATGCGACGATGCCGATCTGCGCTCCGGCGCAGGCGGCGTTGACGCACGCGCTGGGCACGCTGGGCAATCCGTCTTCGGTGCATCGCTTCGGCCGCGCGGCGCGCGCCCTGGTCGACCAGGCGCGCGCGCAGGTGGCGAAGCTGGTCCAGGGCCGGGCGCAGGACGTGGTGTTCACCAGCGGCGGCACGGAAGCCAACAATCTGGCGATCGCCAGCCGCGGCGACCGTGCGTTGATCGTCTCCGGCATCGAACATGATTCGGTGCTGCAACCGGCATCGCGCGCCGGCGCCCGCGTGCTGCGCACGCTCGCCGGTGGTCGCGCCGATCTCGGCGACCTGGAAGCGGCGCTGGCGGAAACCGGCCGGCCCGCTTTCGTTTCGCTGATGCTGGCCAACAACGAGACCGGGGTGATCCAGCCGGTGCGCGAAGCCGCCGATCTGGTGCATCGCGCCGGCGGCATTCTGCATTGCGATGCCTCGCAGGCGCCGGGGCGCATCGCGGTCGATCTGCACGCACTCGGCGCCGATATGCTGACGCTGTCGGCGCACAAGATCGGCGGCGCGCTCGGCGCCGGTGCGCTGGTCTCGAACCGGGACATGCCGCTGCAGCCGCAAGTGTGGGGCGGCGGCCAGGAGCGCTTCCGCCGCGCCGGCACCGAGAATGTGCCGGCCATCGCCGCCTTCGGCGCCGCCGCGGAAGCTGCCGCCACGCTGCCGCAAGCCGCGGCGGAATTGCGCGATCGGCTGGAAGCCGCCTTGGCCGGGTTCGCCGCGGTGACGATCCTGGGCAAGGAGGCGCCGCGCCTGCCGAATACCAGCTGCTTCGCTGTCGCCGGCAAGGCGAGCGAGACATTGGTGATGGCCTTGGACCTGGCCGGCTACGCGGTCAGCGCGGGGTCGGCCTGTTCCTCGGGCAAGGTTCGCCCCAGCCATGTGGCGATCGCGATGGGCGGCGGCGCGGAGGTTGCGCGCGGCGCCTTGCGGGTCAGCCTCGGCGCCTGGAACAAGGCGGAAGAGATTGACGGTTTCGTCGCGCAGCTGGCGAAGATTGCCGGGCTGCAGCGGCACCTGCCGGATATGCAGCCGGCGGCGTAAAGACAAGGGTGAATGGCATGAGCACGATGCAGGAAATCAAGGTCGGTGAGAAAGTTGCTGGCAAGAACCAGCCGAAGACGCCGATCTATCTCGACTACCAGGCCACCACGCCCTGCGACCCGCGCGTGGTGCAGGCGATGCTGCCCTATTTCACCGAGCATTTTGGCAACCCGCATTCGCGCAACCACGCCTATGGCTGGGAGGCGGAGCAGGCGGTGGAGCGCGCGCGCGCTCAGATCGCCTCGCTGATCGGCGCTGACGAGAAGGAGATCATCTTCACCTCCGGCGCCACGGAATCGAACAACCTGGCGCTGAAGGGCGTGGCGCATTTCTTCAAGGGCAAGAAGAACCACATCATCACCGCCGTCACCGAGCACAAATGCGTGCTGGATTCCTGCCGCCACCTCGAGCTCGAAGGCTTCGAGGTCACCTATCTGCCGGTGCAGCAGAACGGCCTGATCGACCTGCAGCAGCTGAAGGCGGCGATCCGTCCGGACACCGTGATCGTCTCGATCATGGCCGTGAACAACGAGATCGGCGTGATCCAGCCCCTGGCCGAGATCGGCAAGATCTGCCGCGCCGCCAAGGTCTATTTCCACACTGACGCGGCCCAGGCCGCGGGGAAGATCCCGCTCGACGTCGAGGCGATGAACATCGACCTGCTGTCGATCTCCGGCCACAAGCTCTACGGCCCGAAGGGCGTCGGCGCGCTCTATGTGCGGCGCAAGCCGCGCGTGCGCCTGGAAGCGCTCATCCATGGCGGCGGTCAGGAGCGCGGCATGCGCTCCGGCACCCTGCCGACGCCGCTTTGCGTCGGCCTGGGCGAAGCCTGCGCCATCGCCGAGCGTGAGATGGGCGCCGAGGCCGAGCGGCTGAAGGCGCTGCGCGACCGCTTCTACAACAAGATCCGCGAGCAGCTGCCGGAGGTCTATCTCAACGGCGATCTCGAGCACCGCATCCCGGGCAATCTCAATCTCTCCTTCGCTTATGTCGAGGGCGAGGGGCTGATGATGGGGATCAAGGACCTCGCGGTGTCGTCGGGGTCCGCCTGCACCTCCGCCTCGCTGGAGCCGAGCTACGTGCTGCGCGCGCTGGGCGTCGAGGAGGAACTGGCGCATACCTCGCTGCGCATCGGCCTCGGCCGGTTCACCACCGAGCAGGACGTCGACTACGCGGTCGAGCA